>DAIPIF010000131.1:0-5728 GCA_036770925.1 Psychrobacter sp. | reverse complement strand
CGCGAGTTGGGCTTTCATTCTATCAATATTGACCTGATTTATGGCTTGCCCCATCAGACCCCTGAGACGCTGCATAAAACCGTACAGCGCATCATTGAGATGTCGCCTGACCGCTTATCGGTGTTTAATTACGCGCATTTGCCTGAGCGCTTTAAAGCCCAGCGGCAGATTAAAGATGAAGATTTACCCAGTCCTGCCAATAAGCTCAAAATGCTCGGTCATACCATCGACGCCTTAACCAATGCCGGTTATCAATATATCGGCATTGACCACTTTGCCAAGCCTGATGATGAGCTGGCTATCGCCCAACGCGAGGGCAAATTGCATCGCAATTTTCAGGGCTATACCATCATGGGCGACTGTGATTTGCTCGGCTTTGGGGTGTCCTCTATCAGTCAAATTGCCAATGCCAATACGCGCTATATCTTACAAAATCATACGGACTTAACTGTTTATCAAGATACGATAAATGCCGCACGCCATAATCCTAGCGTCATGCCGGCGGTAAAAATGATTAAGACCTCCATTAAAGACCGCTTGCGTGAATATGTCATTATGAATTTATTATGTCATGACTATATTGATTTTAAAGACGTTAATCAAAAATTCGGTATCGATGCCATTACTTATTTTATCGAAGAAATTCAGCAATTAGGGCAGATGCAAGCCGATAAACTGATTGATATGGATGCGGCAGGTATTCGTGTGCTACCCAAAGGGCGGCTGCTCGGTCGTAATGTGGCGATGGTCTTTGATGAATATCTCGATAAAAAACATAAAAACCGTTTTTCTCAAGCCATTTAAAGATATTTAAAGGTATTTAAAGTCATTTTAAATATCATTAAATAGAGTTTAAAAGTCATAAAAAAGACCTCAATCGAGGTCTTTTTTAGGGCTAGCAGAGAGTAAAGATTATTCAGTCGGCATCACGAGATACAGCCTATTGGCATCTTCTATGGTTTTATGACGGTCTAGATATTTTTGCTCTACTAAATTATTTAGGGTGCTTAAATTATTTGGATTATTTGGATTGCTTAGCGCACTTAAGTGAGCTGCTGTCATAGACAAGTCAGTCATGGCATCTGTCATCGCAAAATCATCATCATTGAGCAAGCCAAGTGAACCATCTTGACGTAACCATAAGCCTTCAAGCTTATCGTGGGGATAGTCTACTGTTTTGAGCACATCGACCACTAATTTTTTATCCACGGGTATTATATTCATCGTAGCAAGTGCTTGCCAACTGCCTTCACTACTGGCAATAAACGGCTCAAGCGCTTGCCCGTTTATCGTCAGACCTAAAGCGCTGTCTTGTTTTAAATGATATTTTTCAGTGCTGTTTTTATCGGTAGCATTTGTATCACTGCTATTTTTATCAGTGATACTTTCAATATCCGTTGCCTCAGCTATATTAATTTTATAGATATGTTTTTGTGCAGACGCCTCTTGCAGTGCCAATTTGCGGTCATGCTCAATGAGATAAAACTCGTGATTGCTTAAGGCCGCAATCCCTGAGGTCACGTGCTTAGGATGATTGAGCGGATATAAATATTGGGCAATCTGCCCGCTCACTAAATTAATCGTCACGATACGCGCTAAGTTTGAGGCGCGCCCTGACGTATCAGGGTTGTCCAAAGACGACTCCATGACCCCCACTAACGTCGTTTGGTCTGGGGTGATGGTTAAGCTCTCCATCCCACGATTGGCACGGCGTTTAGCAAACTCAGCGGGTAATAAAATCGTCTGACCATGAGCCACGACAGTGTTACGCGTATCAGCGGCAAAAGGATTAATGCGCCCAATCTCTACGCCGTCGGCATCATAATGCACCAGATGCGGACCATATTCATCACTAATCCAAAAGCTGCCATCGGTTAGTGCCGCCAACCCTTCAGGGTCAAGACCGTTGATATCGGTTTTGATAGGATTGGTGATTTCATCAAATGGCAGGCTCGGATTCATGGTCATCAGCTGACCATCGACATCATACGGTATCTCATGAGTACCGCCGAGCGCTTTTGGATTGGGCAAACCGCTAATTGCAGTGCCCTGCGTATTTTTGAGTAAAATCTCTTTAATCTTGAGGATGTCGCCATCCGCTTGCAGCTCAAACAAGCCGATACGCGGGGTATAATCCGGTAATAAAAATAGCTTGCCGCTCCCTAAACAGCCCTCAAAATCGGCATTAGGTCCGCGGTCGGTGAGCACATAAAATTGATTAGGATTGGTGGGATGAGCGGCAGCATCAGAGCCAAAACCACCATTACGAATCTGTAACTTTTTATCAGGATAAGCGGCATTGATAAACTGATTACTGAGTACGCTATAAGGCAAGGGGCTGCCTTGAGGAAAGTCGCCATAAGCCATCAGTGTGGTTTTATTATTGACCATATCAAATCCTTTCAAGTCCTATTATTTCCATCCATTTTTTATAAACAGGCTATCGTTAGCCTACAGTAAAGATAACCATGACCACCACCATTAAGTCACAATGACACTAAATAAGGGAGCGGTTATACTTTTAGTTTATCCCCGACCATGCCTTTAACCGTGCTCAAGATATCCGCAGGCAAGACCACCATTTTGGCGTTATCAGACTCCGCCAATTGGCGAATTGACTTGATATATTGCTCACCCAGTAAATAGACAATCGGCATCTCCTCAGTGCCCATCGCCGCGGTAATGAGGCGAATCGATTCCTCAGACCCTCTTGCCAATACCACTTGCGCTTCAGCATCACGGCGTGAGGCTTCTAGGCGACCGTCCGCCTCTAAGATAGCCGCTTGCTTTTGACCATCGGCACGAGTCACCGTCGCTCGGCGTAAGCGCTCAGCCGCAGCTTGCTCCTCCATCGACGCTTGCATGGTCTGCGAGGGGTTAATATCTTGAATCTCAACGGTTTTTAGAGTGATACCCCAATCGGCAATATCCTCTGAGATGGCATGTTTGAGCTTGGCTTTAATCTCATCACGGCTTGATAAGGCGCTGTCTAAATCCATCTCACCAATGATTGAGCGCAAAGAGGTTTGTACTAAATTACGAATACCATATTCATAATCCTCAATACCATAGACCGCTTTATCGGGACGCACGATATTAATATACGCCACCGCATTGGCGATAATTACCACGTTATCTCGGGTAATCACTTCTTGTGAGGGAATATCGAGGACGATATCTTTGGTGGTGACTTTATAAGCCACGTCATCGACATAAGGAATAATAAGGTTCAGTCCCGGCTCTAAGGTTTGGCTATATTTACCCAGTCTTTGCACCACCCACTTATAGCCTTGCGGCACAATGCGCACCCCTTTAAATATCGTTAATGCGACCAAGGCAATCAATACCACCATGACAATACTGAAACTTTCCATACTTCATTCCTCATTATTAAGCTGAACTGTTATTAAACTGAGCTGTTTTTATTATGAATGGCTTGCGAGGTCATACTACTGACAATCAGCTCATTGCCGATGATATCAGTCACTATCACTCGATCACCAACGGCGACGTGCTCCCCATGGGTGCGGCACATCCATTCCGCTGCTCCCACGATAGGCACGCTAAAGCGGACAGTGCCGGCTCTATCCGCCAGCGGTGCGACGATAATCATCCCCGTTTCACCGATAATCACACTACCACCCAATCCCGCCTTAGTACGATTCACGGATAGCGGCTGGATATACTTAAACCAGGCGACCATGAATAACACGGATAAGGCTAACCATAGCAGGATTTGCATACCTATAGACACCGGCAACAGCCACGCTATAGCAGCAACAAGGATAGCAGCCATACCAAACCATAGGCTAGCAAAAGTCGGAATTAATATCTCAACAATCAGTAGCCCAAAGCCCAAAACCAACCAGTGCCACGGTTCAATCATCCAAATCGTCTCAATCATTGCCCTGTATTCCTTATGATTCTAGCTTTTAATGTAGCACAGTTCTCAGTTAAACATCCTCCTTAAATCGCTCGTAGCCTCTTATTTTTACCTGAATATAATCAATGACATGGCAGTTAGTGCTTATTATAAACGCACAAAAAAACGACCACTTAAAGTGATCGTTTTGTAAAGCTATTAGACTTTATGGCGTAGATACTTATCTAGCTTTTTGAGTGGCCACTTAGAATTTCAAGTGTGCGCCAACAGTCATTAGATTAGCATCGCTACCAACGATATCGTATTCAGCTTCGATACCAAAGTTAGGATTAACTGTGTAACCTAGACCTAAACCACCTGCTACACGGGTAGAGCTATCTGAGTAGTTTCTATTGATAACAGGGTCAAGTAGAGTTCCTGCACCAGTCGTATAGTCGCCTTCTATTTTGGTTTTGGCAACCCCTAGCTTAGCTTTACCATAGACAGCTGTATTTGGGAAAGTATAGCGGTATGTACCGTATGCACCGTATGTCTTGGCATTAACATCGCCATTATAGTAATCAGCGTCGTCTGAACCGACATACTCAGCTTCTACACCGAAGTTAGGATCAAAGTTGTAACCACCATATACACCATAAGCAGTAGGGTCACTAGCACCGTTAGTATCTAAGTCAAATTTACCGACTTTTACGCCGACATACGGTTGACCAGTGTAGCCGTTACCGTAAGATACGGCTGCTTGTGCGCCGACACTCACTAAAGAACCAACGGCTAATGCAAGTAATGTTTTCTGTAATGTTTTCATGATGAGCTCCTTAAAGGTAAAATTTGACAGACAGGCTATTTATCTTATCGTAAGTTTATAATCTAATCATCTCGCCTGCTGACCATGTATCTATAGTAACAAACTATGTCCTCGACTGTGTCAGTGTTTAATAGTAGGAAAGTTAAGTTTTGCAATTATAGACCGCAGTCGGGTTACAAAGACTGAGTTATGAAACTTTTTGTTACATTGTCTCTTTACTATTCCCTCAAGATACTCTAACTGAAATAAAAAACGCACTTCGAAAAGTGCGTTTTTTTAGAATGATACGGTGAGTAGTTAGCGTAAAATTGAGACTAGCGTCTTATTTCTTTTCGTCTTCTACTTCAGTAAACTCAGCATCGACCACATCATCATCGGCAGCATTGCTATGATTAGCGCCTGCACCTGCCGCCGCATCTTTGAACATGTCTGGGTCTAAGCTGTCTGGACCTGGACCGTCAGCGTAGATTTTTTGGCTCACTGGTAAGAACGCATTATCTAGCGCTTCAAGCTTGGCTTTGATGTCAGCATGGTCATCTTCTTTAGCCGCGGCTTCAAGCTCAGAGATAGCGGTTTCTACTGAAGATTTCTCTTCTTCGGTGACTTTATCAGCCGCTTCTTTTAGCGCTTTTTGTACCGCATGGATACGACCATCCGCTTCGTTACGTACTTGTGCTAGATTGGCGAATTTCTCATCTTCTGCCGCGTTGGCTTCAGCGTCACGCACCATTTGCTCGACTTCTTCATCCGACAAACCTGAGTCTGCTTTAATCTGGATACTTTGGGCTTTACCTGTGCCTTTATCTGTCGCTGAGATATTCATGATACCGTCAGCGTTGATGTCAAAGGTCACTTCGATTTGTGGTAAACCACGTGGCGCTGGTGGAATATCGGTTAAGTCAAAACGACCCAACTGTTTATTTTGGTTAGCGATTTTACGCTCGCCTTGATACACCTGAATGGTGACCGCGGGCTGGTTGTCCTCAGCCGTTGAGAATACCTGTGATTTCTTAGTCGGAATCATGGTGTTTTTCTCAATG
>DAIPIF010000130.1:0-5756 GCA_036770925.1 Psychrobacter sp. | reverse complement strand
AGCATTATTTGCAAGCTCATCGATAGGATAGCCGCGATGCAACAGCTCGCCTTTGCCACCATCAATGAACGTAATTTTTGACTCAACAGGCGCAGTTGCCATAAAACCTGGATCATAGGTCCAGTAGCCCGCTTTTTGAAAAGCAGCAACTTCGATTACTGAGGGTCCTAAAGTGCCTTCAATAATAGGAAGTTGGTAATCCTTACCATCTACGGTTAATGTGGCATTATTATCAGCCATAATTTCCTCTCCATTGGTATTAGTTTGTTAGAGTAAAAGTGTTATCAACGCATATTATCTATATAACGCATATTATCTATCACCACACTTGTTGTCTAACAAGTATGTGTTTTGATAGTTGAGTATCTTGCATTATGACTAGTCAAACGAGTACACACAAATTTAACTAATTTTAGAATCCAGTTATATTAACAGTAAACCTTGACCATTTGAAAAGAGTTTTCTTAATCAAACCCCAAATTCATGTGGTTTCATAGCGTTGATAAGCGCTAATATTTGTATCAAAATATGTCTGCTTGGTTATTATTGGTATATTTTGCGTACTTTATCTATTTTTGCCGCTTTTAGTGCCTGCTGTTTTGAGCGCTTGGCGTGCTTTTTTTAAGCAGCGCCTGCTGCCCAAAATAGCAGCAGAGGGATGGCAAAAACAGACAGGCTATGAATAGTGCTATAATCAGATGTGATTTAAGACTATAAACTTAGCGTTACAAAGCCGTTAAAACCCTACCGACCTTTATTTTTTTGTCAAAATAGTCATTATATTGACTATTTTGGGGATAAATTTGTAATTGTGGGTCAGGCATTTTATAATCACCCTGATTTGACCGATGCTAATTTTGTGCATAGTGTAAAACTTTAATATTTACTAAGCCGTTCAAAATCCATTCAGCGGATAATTGTGAGCTGCTAGTTCTCAAATCGTAATAACCGAGCGCTTATATTTTGTTACGATTGAGTGATAAGTTTATAAGCTTGTCACTAGGCTAGTGCTTGAATATCAGGGTTATTTGTTCTATTTTTATACAACTAGCGCATCAGTTGTGAAGCGCTCCTTAAAAAAGATGCCATAAAAAGGGGTATCTTTTTTAAGGAGTGCGCCCTGTTGAATGAATACCGAACGGCTGCACCTATTTAGCAAAGTCAGCTAGCTCTTCCTTAATTTATCCGTCTCATGTGTTGCTACATCTTTAAAGCGTTTTTCTGCCTCAAGGATGCACTAGCAGATACAGGAGTATAACCACAAAAGGATGCCCGCTGTGAAAAGCAACCGCCCCATTGATTTGCCTTTGAGCCAAGTGATTAGCGTGAACTCAAAATCACCGATTGCTGTCGCCTCGATTCTACATCGTATATCTGGTATTGTTTTATTTTTACTTATCCCCGTTATGTTATGGATACTACAGACCTCTTTGGCATCGCCTGAGAGCTTTGCGACGGTATTTGATAATATACTGGTACGTTTTATTGCGTGGATATTTGTCGCTGCCATCTCTTATCACTTTGTGATGGGTATGAAGCATTTAATCGCTGATATGGGCATGAATGAAAGCTTGAAATCTGGACGTACTGCTGCTGTAGTAAGCTTTGTGATTGCAGCGGTTCTAATTGCCGCGTCATTTGTATGGGTGATGTTCTAATGATAAAAAATAATTCAGGAATTAAAAGCGCGACAGGTCTAACCGGCTCAGGTTCACGTGATTGGGTCGTGCAACGCTTTGGTGCGTTGGTATTAGCCGTCTATAGTATCGTGCTGTTGGGCTTCTTTTTGACTCATAGCAATGTACAGTTTGCGGAATGGTCAGCATTTATGACCAGTTTACCGATGCGTCTCTTTAGTTTGGTGGCGGTTATTGCCCTAGCAGGACATGCGTGGGTTGGCTTGTGGACGGTGTTTACCGATTACGTCAAGTCAGGCAGTATGCGCCTGTTGTTACAGGCGTTAATGGTTGCCGCTATTTTAGTTTATGTGTTTTGGGGTATCATGATTTTTTGGGGTAGTGGCTTTAACGTGGTTGCTATCTAATCATTTACTCTTATAAATGCTGTTAACGCGCTGCGAGCAAAAAGGATAACGGTATCGCCTTTTTGTAACTTACGGATTTAAAAGCAGTTAATTGATAGCCATATAAGAGTAGTATAACGATGTCATAACCTAATACCCTTTGGCATGACAGCTTATTATATCCTCCTTGTATTTAATCCATAAGCATTAACCAGCATTAGGAAACCATAATGGCAACTAGACAAGATAATACCATTAGTAATATCAAGACCCTGAATTATGATGCGGTCATCGTTGGTGGTGGTGGTTCAGGTATGCGTGCATCCTTGCAGCTGGCTGAATCGGGCATGAATGTCGCGGTATTGACCAAAGTATTCCCAACTCGCTCGCACACTGTTGCTGCTCAAGGCGGTATTGGTGCAAGTTTGGGGAATATGAGTAACGATAACTGGCATTTCCACTTTTATGATACCGTCAAAGGTTCTGACTGGCTCGGCGACCAAGACGCGATTGAATTTATGTGCCGCGAAGCACCAAAAGTGGTGTATGAGCTTGAGCACATGGGTATGCCGTTTGACCGTAACGAAGACGGGACGATTTATCAGCGCCCATTCGGTGGTCACACCTCAAACTATGGCGAAAAAGCGGTACAACGTGCTTGCGCCGCCGCTGACCGTACGGGTCACGCGCTACTGCATACGCTGTATCAAAAAAACCTAGAGCAAGGGACTCAGTTCTTTATTGAGTGGATTGCCCTTGATTTAATCAAAGATCAAGCGGGTAATATCAATGGCGTTATCGCTCTTGAGCAAGAAACCGGTACTATCGCGGTATTCCAAGCGCCAGTTACGGTATTGGCAACGGGCGGTGCAGGTCGTATCTTTGCCGCCTCTACCAACGCTTATATCAATACTGGCGACGGTATTGGCATGGCGGTACGTGCCGGTATTCCATTGCAAGATATGGAATTCTGGCAGTTCCACCCAACGGGTGTGCATGGTGCTGGCGTCCTATTGACCGAAGGCTGCCGCGGCGAAGGCGCAATTTTGCGTAATAAAGACGGCGAAGCCTTTATGGAGCGTTATGCCCCAACGGTAAAAGACTTGGCACCGCGTGATTTAGTATCGCGTTCTATGGACCAAGAAATCAAAGAAGGTCGCGGTTGTGGTCCAAATGCTGACCATATCGTGATGGATATGACCCACTTAGGTGTTGAAACCATTATGAAGCGCTTGCCATCTGTCTTTGAGATTGGCAAAAACTTTGCAAACGTTGATATCACCAAAGAGCCGATTCCTGTTATCCCAACCATTCACTATATGATGGGCGGTATTCCAACCACCATTAATGGTCAAGTCATCGTACCTAATCTAGAAGCAGGCACGGATGACGAAGGCTTATATACTGAAGGCACTATCGTTAGAGGTCTGTATGCTATCGGTGAGTGTGCTTGTGTGAGCGTCCATGGTGCCAACCGTTTAGGCACCAACTCGTTACTCGATTTAGTGGTCTTTGGTCGTGCGGCAGGCAAACATATCGTCGATGATTTCCATCATAACGATCATGAGTATAAGCCACTTGATACCCACGTTCTCGACTATACGGTTAAGCGTTTAGACAAACTGCAGCAGTCAACCGAAGGTTATAATGCTCAAGATGTCGCTGATGAGATTCGTGCCATTATGCAAACGCATGCCAGCGTATTCCGTACGCAGGCGATGATGGATGAAGGCGTCGCAAAAATCTTAGCATTAGGCGAAAAAATCGACCATATTCATCTGGGTGATAAGTCACAAGTATTCAACACCGCGCGTATTGAAGCCTTTGAAGTTGCTAACCTGTATGAAGTGGCAAAAGCCACGATGGTATCCGCCGCTAAACGTCATGAAAGCCGTGGCGCGCATAGTGTGGCAGATTATGACCGTCCAGAAGATGACGCTTATGCCCCAAATGGTCGTAATGACCACGAATGGATGAAGCATACTATCTGGTATTCTGAGGGCAACAAAGTTATCTACAAACCCGTTCGTAAAATACCATTAACGGTTGATTATGTTGAGCCAAAAGTTCGCGTTTATTAATTCTAAACTGAGCTTTAGTTAGCGCAAACGTTTGATTGTTTATTCATTTATTAAAAAGGTGACCGCCAGCGATAAGTTTTTAGCGGTGTTAAAATAGCCTATTTTAGCACCGCCCTTGTCCGCCCGCTCTCATCCTATGTGTGGAGTTTATTATGAGCAGAGGTACTCGCACCATCGAAATCTATCGCTACGATCCAGATTTGGACGCAGCGCCACGTATGCAGAGTTATACGGTTGAGTTACTAGATTCAGATCGCATGTTGCTTGACGTATTATTACGCCTAAAAAAGCAAGATGAAACCATCACTTTCCGCCGCTCTTGCCGCGAAGGTATTTGTGGTTCTGATGGCGTCAACGTCAATGGTAAAAACGGCTTAGCATGCTTAATCAACATGAACACCTTGCCTGAAAAAGTCACCGTGCGTCCATTGCCTGGTTTGCCAGTGGTTCGTGACTTAGTGGTTGATATGAACCAGTTCTATGAGCAGTATGAAAAGGTGCATCCGTACCTCATCAACGATCAGCCAGCGCCGCCAACCGAGCGCTTGCAGTCTCCTGCCCAGCGTGAGAAATTAAATGGTCTGTATGAGTGTATTTTATGTGCATGCTGTTCAACCAGCTGCCCCTCATTTTGGTGGAACCCTGATAAGTTCTTAGGTCCATCAGCGCTGTTGCATGCTTATCGCTTCGTTGCTGATAGCCGTGATAGCGACGCCCAAGCCCGTTTAGCGCGTCTGGATGACCCCTTCAGCTTATTCCGCTGCCGTGGTATCATGAACTGTGTATCGGTTTGCCCTAAAGGTCTAAACCCCACTCAAGCTATCGGTCATTTACGCAATATGCTGCTTGATCAAGCAGGCTAGCCTAGCGATAACGCCTGATGGCGATGGGTTTTTATGAGTCATAATAAAAATTTATCGCAAATTATCAAAGGCATTATTGCTAGCAGTAAAAGCCCGTTAAAATAAAACACCGTTGGAATATTCAGCGGTGTTTTTGTGTATATTATAAACAGCGTCAATGCCGCACTGAGCAAACCCGCCTACGAAGGCGATGTAACGCTATCGTAGCGAAGCGTTGTGAGCCTGTAAGCATAGCGCTTTTAAGGGCACGCGAGCAGTATAGTAGAGCTGGTCGCCGAATGTGTCGGATAACTTGCAGATAGCATGATAAAGATAACCAATGTCATTACAAATTTTTGGATAATAATGCTACGATAGGCACTGCCTGCTTCATTTGCCATTAACAGGTTATTAAGCCGCTATATGGCTCATTGAGGCGGCGATGCAGGTTATTTATAGGGCGTAAAAAAACAGGATAATAGTGGATATTTATTACATAAATACCTAGTATTGAACAAACAAACTATGTCTACTAATAGCAGCATGTTACTCTATATGGCAATGTATGCTTGGCAATAATAGCGTCTATCGGTCAAGGAAAGACTGTGGTAGCAGGGAGTGGTGACGATTAACCTGACTATCTGTTTTAAGTGCCTGTGTTTTGAGTGCTCCTTTTGAGTATTTACCCGCACCTACATTCCTCGCATCTGCTTGCCGATAGGATACGTTCGCTATTGCAGTCTTTAGTATCCAACAGATTACACAACAATAAGCACGATTCCATTCATTTATCTATCAAATAGACGATTA
>DAIPIF010000129.1:0-5804 GCA_036770925.1 Psychrobacter sp. | reverse complement strand
ACCGGCGTATCAGCGACAATCTGTACGCCTTTGCCCTTTTTTGCGCTCTCACTACGCAGCTCTTGTAAATGCTCAAGATAGGCTTCATCGATTTTACCGGTGATATAGCAGCCATTAAATACCGCACAATCAAAGCCCTCAACGCGGCTATGTTTGGTGTCTTTTACCGCTTCAACCAAGTCATCTAAGTCTTGGAAAATCAGACGATCGGCACCGATAATTTCTCGAACTTCCTCAACGCTATGCCCAGAGGCAATCAGCTCACTACGCACCGGCATATCGATACCATACACGTTAGGATACTTCACCGGCGGCGCGGCACTGGCAAAAAACACTTTACGCGCGCCGGCATCACGTGCCATTTGGATAATTTCATGGCAGGTGGTACCACGGACGATAGAATCATCGACCAATAGCACGTTTTTACCTTTAAACTCTAACGGTACGGCACTGAGTTTTTGACGCACAGATTTTTTGCGTTGCTGCTGCCCTGGCATAATAAAGGTGCGACCGATATAACGGTTTTTCATAAAACCTTCACGGTACTTGATATTCATCTTCAGTGCCAGCTCCATCGCTGAGGTACGCGAGGTATCAGGAATTGGAATAACGACATCGATATCGTGATTTTCGCCCCACTCTTTGAGGATTTTATCGCCCAGCTTTTCACCCATCCGCAAACGGGCTTTATAAACCGAGATGTTATCCATAATCGAATCTGGACGGGCAAAATAGACATATTCAAAGATACAAGGGGTATATTCTTTGGGCTCGACGCATTGATGGGTATGCAGTTGATGATTTAAATCAATAAAAATCGCCTCCCCAGGTTTGACATCACGAATGATACTAAAGCCTGAGCCGGTCAGTGCCACAGACTCGGATGCCACCATATATTCTGTAGCACCAGTAGCCGTTTTGCGCTCACCAAATATCAGCGGACGAATACCATTAGGGTCACGAAACGCCAGTAAGCCCAGACCAGTAATTAAAGCCACGACGCCATAAGCACCTTCACAGCGATTATAAACCGCTTTTACCGCTTCAAAAATATCATCAGCGGTGGGATGAGTTTTGCCCAAATCCTGCATCTCATGTGCCAAGACATTGAGCAATACTTCTGAGTCTGAATCGGTATTCAGGTGACGGCGGTCATCTTGATATAGCGCCTTTGCCAAGCTCTCAGAGTTGGTCAAATTACCATTATGTGCCAAGGTAATACCGTACGGTGAGTTGACATAAAACGGCTGCGCCTCAGCGCTGCTAGAGGTACCCGCGGTCGGGTAACGCACATGCCCGATACCGAACTTACCGACCAGCTTTTGCATATGGCGGTTCATAAACACGTCACGAACCATGCCGTTTTCTTTACGTAAATAAAGACGCCCATCTTGCAAGGTGACAATACCCGCGGCATCTTGCCCGCGGTGCTGTAACATGGTTAATGCATCATAAAGAATTTGATTGACCGGCTCATGAGCTGCAACCCCAACGACTCCACACATAATTATGTCCTATTTTGACTCATAGATTAGTAACAGGGTGACGATATACTGGCTAACGGTACTGTTGGTCAGCTGACCGGCACTGATGATTGAAAGGTTAATAAAGCGGTGTATTAAAACACCCGCTGTTAGGATTGATTGACTTGTTCCCATGCCATACCGAGCATATCTGATGCTAAGGTTTTTGCCATCGGCGCATAAGGTAATAATTCTGGTGCTAGCACTGAGGTTTGCCACTGCGGCATCTGTATCAATAAGGGCGCACTCACGCTTAACGCCACCAGTACCATTAAGGTGTTTTTGGCAGCGCCCAATACCCCGCCAGCGACTTTATCAACCACACCTAAACGCAAGGTTTTTAGCACCCCTGCAAATACAAATGCCACCAGATGCATAATCGCCAATACCGCCACGACCACCAATAAAAAGGCCAGTGCCATTTGTAACACAGGATTTTGAGTGATAACGGCAAGCGTAGGGGCAATAGGACTTGCCAATTGGGTAGCGGCGATTAAGGCAATAAACCAGCCTGCCAACCCAACTGCCGTTTTAATCAAACCCACTTGAAAACCGCGCCACAAGCCAATTAAAACAATAACAGCAATGGCAATATCTAAACCACTCATAGCAAATACCTCATTAGCGAGACTATCGTTCTATCTTTTGGCGGGCAACTCTATTCGCCCAGCGCATCATAATAGCCGCCAATAGCCTGAATACAGGACTGAACCAAGCCGGGACCTCGATAAATGAGACCCGTATAGAGCTGTACCATATCTGCGCCGGCTTTGATTTTTTTCACCGCTTTCTCGCCGCTATCGATACCGCCAACCCCTATAAGGGTCACTTTATCATCCAATTGTTCAGCGAATTGTTGTAGTATTTGGGTGCTGATGTGACTCACAGGGCGTCCTGATAAGCCGCCTTTTTGATCGCCATTTTCTAAATCCTCAACCCCAACACGGCTCAAGGTCGTATTGGTTGCAATCAGCCCATCAATCTCAAAATCAAGCAGCTGCTGGGAGATATAATCCACTTGCACTGGCTCTAAGTCAGGGGCGACTTTTAGCACCAAAGGCACATAAAAGCCATATTCTGTGGCAAGCTGCGCATGACGGTTTTTAAGGGTATCTAGTAGCTGAGTTAACGCTTCACCGCTTTGTAAATCCCGCAAATTTTCGGTATTAGGCGAGGATATATTGACCGTAATATAAGAGGCATGCGCATACACACGCTCTAAACAATACACATAATCATCCGCCGCTTGCTCAACAGGCGTACTGGCGTTTTTACCGATATTAATCCCGATATTGCCTTTATATTTACAGCGTTTGACATTTTCAATCAGATAATCAACCCCGTGGTTATTAAAACCCATACGGTTGATAATGGCGTCGGCTTGCTTAATTCGAAACAGGCGCGGTTTATCATTACCCTGCTGCGGCTTTGGAGTGACGGTGCCCACTTCAATAAACCCAAAACCCAGCTCTGCTAAAGCATCAATATAATCGCCGTTTTTATCCAAACCTGCCGCCAATCCAACGGGATTAGAGAACTGTAAACCCATACAATCAGTGGGCTGCATCGACTGACCATAAACCAAGCCCAATGCACGTGCTTTATGGGCTTTGTCTAATAAAGACAAGGTCATATCGTGAGCCTTCTCGGGATCCATCTGAAATAAAAACGGGCGTAATAAGGCATAGGACATAGTGGCAATCAACCTGAACTGGATAAACAATAAAAGAATAAAACGGCTAGAATCAAGCGCTGCGATTATATCAGCTTAGCCCACATAACACTAAAGCTTTATAAAAAGTCGCGGTACGGGTAGCGCGATAAAGCAGACAGCGCATGAGAGCTTGTTTGTCACGGGCAATGGCAATTACGGTACAGGACGATTATCCGTCAAGGCAATCCAGCCGCGTACAATGCGATAAATATGCCAAATGACGGTAAATATTATGATTAACACTCCCAAACCGACCAATAAAAAGGAGCCTATGGCAGCGTTGCCACTATCGGCAATCACACTGACGCTAAGTCCGCCCACGGCAAATATAATGATGAGGGTGGCTATCAAAAATAAAACGATACTGTACCAAAAGGTTTTAATTTGCCAATCAAAATGCGTCGCAAGCCAGCTATTATGAGCGTCATGACGTTTGGCATAATTCATCACAATCGGTACAATCCACAGCAGACCTGCGGTAAAGTAGCTGACGACATATAATAAGTAACTTATGTGGTTATAGGTGATTAAGGAGCGTTGTTGATTCTCTGTCATCTGAGTATTATTGGCTACCGTATTAGGGACGACATTAGGCGTTGGGCGTGGATGAGAAGTTGGAGGCTTATTAGAATGAGAGAAGTTATTCATTATCGCTGTCCATAAATAATTATCCATAAAAGATGAAAGCTCTACCTTTTATATGGTGATAATTGTAGAGGCTTTCAAGATAAGAGGCGGACGGATTATAAAGCAATCGTTGCTTGCACTTGGATTTGCTTAGTGCTGATATCTTGCTGCAGAGACAGTTGGCTAAATTGCCAGCCTTGCTGCTCAAGCTGACCGAGCGCATTACTGACGATACCTTGACTGGCATGACTGAAGCTAAATTGTACCGACTCCCCTGCAGCAATCACTTGCGCATCATGAATACCAGAGGCATTTAATAGGGTTTCAACTTTACTGGCAGGGGGCATCTCAGCACCGCCCGCTTGAGCGGTCAGCGCATGGTTATCAATATTAGCCGATTGCGCCCGTAACCAAAAATAATCCGCGACTTGGGAGTGATAGCTGATTTTACTCTGTTGTGCCATGTGATTGAGACGATAGCCACCATAACCACCCACAAACACGACTAAAAACAGCATCAATAACCCCAACGCCATACGGTCACGTGAGGGCAATGCATGCCAGCGTGACGCCATTTTATGTTGATAGCCACTGAGGCGCCCTGATAACGCCGTAGCGGTCGAGGTGGTTTGCTTCGGGCGACGCTGTAATATTTTCATTGCCAAACCTTTATTATTCGGGTGTTCATCGGCTACTTACCTTAACGCTGAGGGCTGTTTTACATCGTACGTTAAGGGCTGATTTAAGAGCTATCTGCAGCTTGCGCCCTATTATCCGTTGCCACTGCCACTGTTATTTGCCCACTGAACTGCCCTTGCTCATCGCTACTGACTCGCTCTAAGTTAGCCGTGAGACCTTGCTCATTGAGCGTACTGGTAAAGCTATCAAGGCTATCACGATTGGGCGCAATTAATGTAAAGCTTAGGGCATTAGGCTGCATCATCAGCGCTTGTGCGTGTAATGAGGACTGCTTAATCAGTGGCGATAGTCGCGCCAATGCCGCCATATGCGGCGATGTACCTTGATTATCAGAGCGTAACTTAGGTCGCATTTGGGTTTGTATCGTGGTACGAGAATTGAGGCGCTCCTCAGGAAACCAAGCTTGGTATTGGCTGTTAATAGCGCTTTGGGTGGCGCTAGCGGCTTGGTTATAGCGATAAGTTTGTAGCCCATCTGTCGCCATCTGTAGCACCAATGCAGATAGCGCCACCAGCATCGCCACTCGCAAATAAGGCGATAACTGCGCATGTGATGATTGCGTAAAGAAGTTCAGCACATGGCGCTCAGGCGTCTGCACCGGTGTGGGCACTGTGGACAAGGAAGTTAATAAGAGCGACTGCTCACTCAGCAAAGCAGCAGTTTGGGCTGCCAAAGTATTATCCACTGCAGCGGCACCACTCGCATCTAATGCCGGTAACACACACACTTCACTTAAATGCGGCAGGCGCTCAAAAATAAGCGGCAGATAACTGACGGCTAATCCTTGCTGCTCGGACTGGCGTAATAAGGTGCTGTAATCATCTTGGTATAAGACCACTTGCTGCCTAGCACCCTCAATTGGCGGCGGTAATAATAAATAATCGGGCAATAAAGCGCTGATACTCAGACCGGCGAGCGTTGCCGCTTGCTGCCAGCTGTCTATATCGCTTTGTGCTACCGCATATAAATGCGCCATAGGCGGCTGATTGATATGCCGTATCTTGAGCTGCTCGATAGGCGTTAAGGCGGTTTCTTCAAACAGATACTGCTTACCTGTCTCCCCTAATTGCTTCAGCTGCGCGGCATTTAACGCCGTATCGACTTGTAGCAAGTGATTTGAGGGAAAATACACGCATAGCTTTTGCTTGGTGCTATTTTTATTATAGATATCATTTAATTGCTGCCAACCCTCAACGGTTTGCCAGTCGTTTGTTTCTGCATGCCAAACCAAAAGCGGGCTA
>DAIPIF010000128.1:0-5874 GCA_036770925.1 Psychrobacter sp. | reverse complement strand
CGCCAGCGGTTTTGTTAACCTTACCTTTGCTAGTCGTATCCTTAACGCTATCGGCATGTTTTGGCTGTTGCAAATAATCCTCAGGATAAAATTGCTGCAAGGCTTTGTGCTGAGCAGAAAACAGTGGCAAGGTCTTTGCCAGTGTTTTATTAAAGGGTAGTCTATTTAGCAACTGATTATCACTATCGGCATGAACTTCAGGTAGCGCCTGCCCTGCCGCCAACGCACTGATATTAACCCCCCAATAACGATACGGATAAGCAAATTTATGCACACTTGGCAGCAAACGGCTGTGCCACGTTGTGCCATGAAACAGCTGATGCGGTATCGTGGTCGCTGTGTTGCTCGCTTTATCGTTGAATGGCTGCTCTGTAGTGGGCATAATGCGCTCTTATTTAGATAATTTTTTGAGTCTCATCCTTCGATACCCGACGATTTAATCTCGTTAACTCTTCACTTTACGGCGACCAAATAAACCGCGTTTTGTCTTAACTGGCATGGCTCTCGCTTGTAAGGTGGCAATATAATCTATCAGCTCCTGATTGGTGCTGGCGGTCACAACTTGGCGCTTACTCAGCTGACGCGAGTTTTTATCGGCTTTAACAGGCAAGTCCTGATAGCGAAAAGGCGTATGCGCGGCAGCGCTGTCCGGCAAATGCTTGGGGTCAACCTCGTCTTTGATATCGATGGCGCTCCCAAGCGCTTGACAAACCCGCAAGCCACTACGCACGCCGTCTTCATGGAAACCATTGAACCAATAAGCACCGCAAAAATGGCTGTGCAAGCTGTTACCAGAGATACGCGCCCACGCACTTTGCGCCGCAATCATCTCATTATTAAAGACCGGATGGCTATAATCCATACTTTTGATAATGTGCGCCTCATCGATACTCTTATCGAGGGTAGAGGGATTGAGGGTGACCAAATAATTATGCTGTTTGGTCAATCGCTGCAAGATATTCATATGATAAGTCAGCACCGGTTTTGTGCTTTGTGAGCGCTTATTAGCGCCATGATTATTAGTGCTATGGTTATTGCTGCTAGAGCTATTAGGCTTTTTAGCCGCAAGCTTTTTACTGACTTTATTATCAATCAGATAGTTCCAGCTTGCCCAAGCCAGTGGCTTTTTGGGTAAGACACTGCTATCAGTATGCAATATGGCAGTGTTTTTGGTAAATTTAAAATCCTGCAAAATCTCCCTCTCAGCAGGACTGGCATCGCTAAGCAAACGCAGCGCTACATCGGCGTGACAAGCAAAAATCACCTCATCAAAGATAAGCTCTTGCACATCATCGTTGGTTTTATTAGCAACGGTTAATGTGACTTGCGCATTATTTATATCAGTGCCACGAGTCACCGACTGCACCGGACTATTCACCCGCACCGTACCGCCCGCCTTGACAAAACGCGGAATGAGCTTATTGACATATTGCTTTGAGCCGCCTTTAATCGTGAACCACTGCGGACGATTGACCACATCGAGCAGACCATGATTATCAAAGAACTGGGCGAAGAATACCAGCGGAAAATCTTGCACTGCCTCAAGACTGGTTGACCAAATAGCGGACACCATGGGCAATAGATAATTATCCGTAAATAGCTTGCCGTAGCGCTTGCTTGCCAGATAGCGACCCAGCGTTTGCTCGGTGAATGCGCTGGTATCTTGACCGGCTGCCCGCGCGTGCTCGAACTGTTGCCGCAGCCCTTTGATGTGCTTATTAAACTGCAAAATATCTTTGATAAAATGCCAAAACTTCGGGCTTAAGATGTTTTTGCGCTGTGATAATAGCGTATTAATCGTATGACCATTATACTCAAAATTGCGCGCGGTATTTTTTACCGAAAAGCTCATATCCGTCACTTGAAACGGTACTTGCAGCTCATTAAGCAGGCGGAAAAAGTTAGGATAAGTACGCTCATTAAAGACGATAAATCCAGTATCTATGGCGCTGCTTTCAACAGACTTATCTTTAGTAAATAGCTCCTTTTCCTTTTTGCCTTTTTGCATTCTCACATCGATGGTATTGACATGCCCGCCGATATAATCATTGGCTTCAAATAGCGTGACGTGATACTTGTTAATCAATGACGGCTGCGTTAAGTAGTGAGCGCAAGTGAGTCCTGACACCCCTGAACCGATGATAGCCACCCGCTTTTTAGCGTCAGTAGGATAACTATCACGGCTATCAGCCGTAGCAGCTTGACCTTTACTATTTAGGCTATTACTTTTATCTGTTGCACGCTTACGGCGGATAAATGACATATTTATAGCTTCTTTTGATGGGGTTATTCATTAGTTATTTTTATATAGCTTGTCGCTGACTTGTTGCCAAACCATATCGGGCAATGCGCCTAAGGTTTTTAGGGGCAAGGTCAGTTTTTTGGGAAATTCAATCACCTCATCACCATTGGCAATGCCCTGACGAATGGCGCGGCTCGCCTGTTCAGTGGTCTGCAAAAACGGCATCGGGAAATCGTTTTGCTGGGTCATAGGCGTCTCTACAAACCCCGGTACAACAAGGCTTACCGCAACATCATACGGTGCAAGGCTGATTTGCAAAGTTTTCATTAGATAATGAATCGCCGCCTTGGAGCTGCCATAAGCTTCCGCACGCGCAAAAGGCACATAAGCAGATGCCGAACCTATGCCAACTAAGCGCCCTTTTGAGGCAATCAGCTTGGGTAATACACCCTCGATAGCGTGTGATAGCGTGCCCATATTAATGGACATTACTTTCATAAAGGATTCACTGTCAAAATTTGGCATATCTAAATACTCACACGCGCCGGCGCAGCAAATCGCCAAATCCACTTGCTCAATAGCAGCAAATGCGGCTATCACCTTTTGTCGATCCATCAGGTCCAAATCAATGGCGTTTGCGCCAAGCTGTGTTAACTCAGCCAGTGCCTCAGCATCACGCCCAACCGCGTAGACCGTGTGACCCTCTCGCAAGTAATCTTTTGCCACTTGCTTGCCGATGCCAGAGGTCGCGCCAGTAATGAGGATATGCCGTTTTTTAGGAGAATCACTCATCATAAACATCCTTTTTTATCATTATGGGCTGCATTTATTTTATAGTAAATAAGTATAGTCTAAGAGTACACGACTATTGTTGTAACTTCGCAATCAACTCATTCATTATCCCTGTTTATAAAAGGTGTAAAGCCAGCATGACAGGCTTACAGACAAAATGTAACGATATATTTTCTATCAGCGGCGCACTAAGACAGCGTTATATTGACATGTTACAATACGGTGATTTGCTATTAATGGCTTAGTCTGCTAGGTGCTTAACGAGGCATCCTACGCCTAGAATCACCCCCTCTCAACTTTCATCTGATTAACAAAGGATATTCCATGAGCGAACTACAGTTATCTGACCGCGTCAATAGCATCAAGCCATCACCGACCCTAGCCATTACCAATAAAGCCAAAGAGCTAAAAGCAGCGGGCAAAGACATCATCGGTTTGGGTGCAGGTGAGCCGGACTTTGATACCCCAGAGCATATCAAACAAGCCGCGATTGCAGCGATTAATGATGGTTTTACCAAATATACGGCGGTTGACGGTACACCAGAGCTCAAAAAAGCCATTATCGAAAAGTTCAAGCGCGATAATGACATCAGCTATGAGATGAATGAGATTTTGGTATCCGTAGGTGGCAAACAATCCTTTTTTAACCTTGCCCAAGCGTTTATTAATAAAGGCGATGAAGTTATCATTCCTGCGCCCTATTGGGTCAGCTATCCTGACATGGTCATCATTGCCGAAGGCGTGCCTGTCATTGTTGAGTGCCCCGCTGAGCAAGATTTCAAAATCACCGCCGAGCAGTTGGACGCCGCCATCACTGACAAAACCAAAATGCTGGTACTTAATAGCCCCTCAAACCCTACAGGGATGATTTATACCTTCGATGAGCTCAAAGCCATCGCTGAGGTACTGAAAAAGCATCCGCAGGTTTATGTGGTATCAGATGATATGTACGAGCATATTCGCTGGACAGGTGATAAATTTTATAACATCTTAAACGCCGCACCTGAGCTAAAAGAGCGCGCCATTACCCTAAATGGTGTCTCCAAAGCCTACGCGATGACCGGCTGGCGTATCGGTTATGCCGGCGGTCCTGCCAAGCTCATTGGCGCGATGAAAAAGGTACAATCACAGTCCACTTCATGCCCAACCTCCATCAGCCAAGTAGCCGCAGCAGCCGCTATCAGTGGCGACCAAAGCGTCCTAAAACCGATGGTCGAAGCGTTTGAGCAGCGTTGTGATTTGGTTGTCAATGGCTTAAACGCCATTAAAGGCATCACCTGCCTGCGTCCAGATGGCGCGTTTTATGTCTATCCTAATATCAAGCCGTTAATTAAAGCGGCGGGGCTGAAGTCTTGCACTGAGTTCTCAGAATGGTTATTAGACAAAGTCGGCGTCGCTGTCGTACCAGGAGATGCTTTTGGTTTAGGCGGCTATATGCGTATCTCTTACGCCACTGACGAAGCCACTTTAAAAGATGCGCTCGCCCGTATCGAAAAAGCCGTTGCTGACTTAGATGTGGTTGAATAACCCTTTATTGCCTTAAAAGCTTAATCTTATCCTCATTTTTATAAAAAGACGTGCTATGTAGTACGTCTTTTTTTATCCTAAAATTTAGGCTAAAGGGAGAGCATTCCTGCCATAAAAGTCTTTATTTTAAAGAAAAGTCACTATTTTAAATAAAAACAGCAAAAAGGGCTTGACCTATTTTTTATCTTTGCTAGAATACGCACCACTTAGCAGCAACTCATTCGCTTAATAATGAGTCAGCGTTAAGCTCGTTATGACATAAACACTCATAGCTTATTCCTCAATAGCTCAGTTGGTAGAGCGTCGGACTGTTAATCCGTGTGTCCCTGGTTCGAGCCCAGGTTGAGGAGCCACATTTTAATATACACATTATTTGTATATTACGCTCAAACAGAATCGTATAGATTCGATTATGGCATATGCCAAAACCCTCATCGCTTTGATGGGGGTTTTTTTATGGATGTTTTTTGATAAAAACAGCGCTTTTGGCGTATTTAGGATAAATATTTAGCATTAATGCGCTTTTAAGGTTGACAGACAGTAGCGACTTGGGTAGAATGTGCATCACTTAACGCGAACTGGGTTAAATATTTAAACCCTAACTTTCGTAGTTATCACCACTTATTCCTCAATAGCTCAGTTGGTAGAGCGTCGGACTGTTAATCCGTGTGTCCCTGGTTCGAGCCCAGGTTGAGGAGCCATATTATAAAAAACCTTCATCATTAGTTGATGAAGGTTTTTTTATGGTTGCCATTTTATTATATGTTAAGATGGTAGCCTACTCTCGTTCAATATATTTCGTTCACTATCTTTATTCCTACTCACTAAAAGTAATGGTCTATTATGATACCTGTACGCATCAAAAATAAGTTCTCTGATCATCCACAAAAAGTCATGCGTCCGGTCAGTATTCGCCTCTCTGAAGAGATGATTGCCCTATTGACAGCAACTTCTGAGGAGCTTGGTTTCAAGCGCATTCAAGGGCTGATTCGGCTGTATATTCGCCAAGGTCTCGACCGTGACCATCAAGATTATACCTTAGCGCATGATGAGGTTTTTATTGAATCACTGCGCAAACGCGGCGTCAGTCAGCACATTATCGATGAGGCGATTGTGGTCACTCACAATAATAATATCACTCATCCTTTATCAGAATTACAAGACAACGATTAAGCTTTTATTATTTATAACCTACAAAGTTAGCTCAATCAAAAAGACCATGCTCACTCAACAGGGCTTGGTTTTTTTTATGGGTGGTCATATTTGCTACAATACTTAGCTATGATTCTGCGCTATAAACAGGCTATATTAAA
>DAIPIF010000127.1:0-5961 GCA_036770925.1 Psychrobacter sp. | reverse complement strand
CAGCTGGCGATGATGCTGCCGTCATCGTCCTTTTCGGCAAGCTCAAAGTAGTAGTGACCGCCTTTACTCGATAGATTGCGTATCTCGGCTTTGACCCAAACTCGATGGCTAAAGGTTTCTTTAACGACCATCTCAACCGCGGATAGATAGTCGCTAAGACGCAGCACCGTATCTGCTAAATGATTCTCTAAACTATCCTCGACCGCCGCTAATTCTGCCTCTAAGGTGGCTAAATCTTTGGCGGGTACGATGACTTTGTCAGCATTTGCTTTGAGATGTGCTAGATTGGGTTTACGCATAATATCAGAACCAGTGATGATGTCATGAGCTATTAAGAAGGACAAATTTGAATCGGCTACGGTAACTCAAGCCCTTGCTAACCGAAAGCCTGCTGAGACTCTGTAAATAACCGTCTATAACCGTCTATAAACGAGAGTCAGCGATTTATTGGCAGCGGAAGTTGATGATATATTCATAATCATCATCACGCGACAAATTGGTGGCACCAGTGCCTAATACCGAACCGACAATAGCGCCCATTTGCCCCACCATACGTCCTGTACGCTCATCTAAGATACCATTATACTTAACTTTATCCTCTACGATAATCACTTGCTTACCGCGACAGGTTTTATTGGCGCTATCAATAGCATTTTGCTGCGCTTTTACCTTGGTACTGGCGATACCGGTGGTCTCATAAGTAGAATTGGCGCGCTGAATAACTGGTGATGAGGGGGTGCTTTGGCAGGCGCTGAGGGCAAGGGTTGCTGCAAGGGCGCTGGTTAGCATTGCGGTTTTGGTCATGGTTTTGGTAAAGTTGTGAGTCAAAGTGGTCATAATCATTCCTATTCATTGATAGTTTATAGACTGAGCGTTTTTGTGGATAAACAGTGTAAATTTAACCTACTTTTAGCCTAAGCGTCTAGACCGTTATTGTGTGTGGTGTTGCCGTTATGTTGCGTGCATGCCCAAGGCTCATATTAGGGGCATAAAATAGCACTTCTAAAATAAATAAAGCCCATAACAGCAAATCACTTGAAATATAAACCATATCTAGGATAATTGGCTTATCTTTTTAAGAAGCGTTTATATTATGCAACTCATTCCTGCTCCTGCTGGCGTGCTCGAAGTCGATGCGCTGTGGCAACAAGACAATCCTCTTGATGCTCATACTGATACCGTGGCGCTCTTGTGTCATCCCAATCCGTTATTTGAAGGCACGATGAATAATAAAGTGGTGACCACGATGTATCGTTTTGCGCGTGATAATAACATGCACGCGGTACGTTTTAACTTTCGTGGTGTCGGGCGCTCAACTGGTGAGCATGATTATGCCGACGGCGAAGTGCTCGATGCCCTGACCGTGCTACAATGGATTGCAGGGCAGACCCATGCCCGCAAAGTATGGCTTGGCGGCTTCTCCTTTGGCGGTTATGTGACCGCACGCGTCGCCGAACAATTGCTTGTCTCACCGCATGTATGGGGCTTGAGCGACTTTGAGATTGCCAATGTCGCGCTGATTTCGCCCTCTATAGAGAAAAACAACAGTGAGGATATCCGCTTACCTGTTGCTAAAACCTTTGAGATATATGGCGATGCTGATGAGGTTATCAGCCCGGCTAAAATGCAAGCGTTTGCTGATAATTTAGGCATCGCGGTCAGCGTCGTCGACGGCGCAGGGCACTTTTATCATGGGCGCTTGTCTGAATTAAAAGCCTTACTTGAGCAGCATAGTTTTGGCGCTTAAGCCATGTGCTCAGTGCTGTACCGCGCCTATAGGGTTATTATTAATTGCCAGTTGATGGTGAAGCTGTGCTAATCTAAAGCGTATAAACGCTATTATTTTATTATTTAGTCTAATGATGAGTTACTTTATGACATTATCGCCATTGCAGCGCTACGAGCAAGCCGTTAGTACCGATGACTTCACCCGAGATGAGCAGCAATATCAAGCTATGAGTTATCTTGATAATTTATATCATCAGCTTAATAACATGCCTGAGCAAAAAAAAGGCTTTTTTAGCTTTTTAAAAGCCAAGCCTGAAGCGCCAAAAGGGCTGTATATGTGGGGCGGGGTCGGACGGGGTAAAACATGGATGATGGATATGTTTTACGACTCTTTGACCATTGAGCGTAAGATGCGCCAGCATTTTCATCATTTTATGCAGCGGGTACATAAAGAGCTGAATAATATCCAAGGCGAGAGTGATCCGCTAGAAAAAGTGGCCGATATCATTTATAACGAAGCCGTCATTATCTGTTTTGATGAATTTTTTGTCTCTAACGTCTCTGATGCTATGATTTTGGGTGACTTATTTACCATGCTGTTTAATCGCGGCGTCACTTTGGTGGCAACCTCAAACATTGAGCCGTCAGGACTCTATAAAGACGGTTTGCATCGTGACCGTTTTATGCCCGCTATTAAAGAAGTCGAAAACCATACCACGGTGATGAATATTGATTCAGGTATTGACTACCGCCTGCGCGTCTTGCAGCAAGCGGAGCTGTATAAATCCCCATTGACCAAAGACAATCACCATTGGCTTGCCAACCGTTTTACCAGTTTATCCAATAATCTAAAGATTAC
This sequence comes from Psychrobacter sp., assembly GCA_036770925.1. GTDB lineage: Bacteria > Pseudomonadota > Gammaproteobacteria > Pseudomonadales > Moraxellaceae > Psychrobacter. Next base: position 3,374 of record DAIPIF010000127.1, on the reverse strand, counting down.
CCATGAGCCGATTATCGTCAATGGGCGTGAAATTACCATTAATGCGCGTACCGAAACCATATTGTTTTGTGACTTTCGGCATCTGTGCATGGAGCCGCGTTCAGCGTCAGATTTTATTGAAATTGCCAATCGTTTTAGTACGGTTTTAGTCAATGCGGTGCCTGCCCTCAATGATGATTTGCGTGACCCAACGCGGCGTTTTATTTATCTGGTGGATGAGTTTTATGACCGTCGGGTCAAATTATTGGTGCGCGCGCAGCAGTCGATTTTGGAGTTATATCAAGGCGAAAAACTGGCGTTTGAGATTGAGCGCACCCGTTCACGCTTGCTTGAGATGCAGTCAGAGGACTATCTAAAAATGAAGCATCAGCTGGATGATGTATAGCCTTGATGATGTCACTTAAACACTATATTTGCCATGGTCTGCATCGTTAATAGGGAATAGGCGACTAAAAAGGATAGATTAACAAGGAATCAATAATGAGTACTCTCAAGGATAATAAAAAATCGACCCCCGAGGCATTAGCAGTAACGCCGACGCCGCTGATTGAGTGGATAAAGTCAAGACGCAGCATCGGTAATCTGAGCGAACCTGCACCGAGCCACGCGCAAATTAAAGCGGCGGTTGCTTGTGCTGCCACGGCACCTGATCATAAAAAGCTACAGCCATGGCGCTTTATCGTGACCGAAGGCGCCGCTCGTGCTCAATTAGGTGCGGTTTTGCTGCAAGCGGCTGAGGCAAAAGCCGCTCGAGAGGGCGAGGTGCTGTCAGATAACGACCGCATCAAAACGGCTGAACTACCGCTGCGCGCGCCGGTTATTATTACCGTGGTGACTCATATGCAGCCGCACAAAAAAGTACCGCCTTTTGAGCAACTCCTGAGCGCGGGCGCAGCAGTCCAAAATCTAATTTTGGCATTACAAGCTCAAGGGTTTAATAGCGTGTGGCGCACCGGTTTATTATGTAATGAGCCTGCGGTTAAAGCTTATTTTAATGTCAGTGCCGAGGATTATGTGACGGCTTTTGTGTATACCGGCAGCAGTCTGTGCGACATGCCTGCACGTAAAGCGCTCGATATTGAGCCGTTATTACGTTTTGAGAGCGCGCCAAAATAAGTTTTTTGGGTGGCATCTTAAAACAGCCTATTAAAAACAATACTGTATAACCACTCTTTACTCATCGATAAAGATGCAATTTAGCGCTATCTCTTTTTATAACAAGCGTATAAGCTGCCTACTTAATATAAGCCTGTTAATACGGATGATCAGATATGACAAGTGCTCCTGACCCTAAAAATACCAATACTGCCACGCCAAAAAAACCGGCAGCCAAAGCAGACAGCAGCGCAAAACCAACCGCCATCCCAGATGATAAAGGCGCTAATGAAAAAGGCAATAGCTTACTGGCAGGTATCATTGAGCGTGCGACTAAATCTGCTCTGAATCGTAAAAAATCAGACGCCGAGCAGATAAATGCTGTAGCAGCAGAGGTCAATAAAACCCCACTATCTACTTCAGCCACGCCAAAATACCCTCATAAACTGCGTTTGACCTTTTTGGGGGGCGGTAGTTTTGGTACGGCAATGGCAAATTTAGCCGCCCGTAATGGCTGTGACACGACCTTATGGGTACGTAATAAACGTACCGTGAAGTCCATGGCAAAGTTACAAATCAATAAAAAGTACTTACCCAGTTATAAGCTTGATGACAGCCTTAAATATAGCCATGATTTAGAGGCATCGGTTAAAGATAAAGATATTATTTTCCTTGCCGTTCCAAGCGCCGCCTTTCGGCAAACCCTCAAAAATATCGCCCCTTTCATCAGTGGGCAATCTATCGTATCGCTGACCAAAGGGATGGAAAAAGACACCTTTGCGTTTATGAGTGACATCATCAAAGAGGAGTTGCCAGAGGTTAATTTTGGGGTGATGTCAGGACCTAATCTTGCGATAGAGATTATGAAAAATATGCCGTCAGCAACGGTTATCGCCAGTCGCTCTGAACCCTTGCGTCATGCGGTGCAAGCAGCGCTACACAGTGCGTTTTTTCGGGTGTTTGCCAGTGATGATGTACGCGGTGTTGAGCTTGGCGGCGCTTTGAAAAATATTTATGCGATTGCGATGGGTATGGCGGCCGCTTATGATGTCGGCGAAAACACCAAAGCGATGTTATTAACCCGCGCATTGGCTGAAATGAGCCGTTTTGGCTTAGAAGAAGGTGCCAATCCTTTGACCTTTTTGGGGCTATCTGGCGTGGGCGATTTGTACGCCACTTGTAGCTCTGAGCTGAGCCGTAACTATCGCATTGGCAATATGCTAGGACGCGGCATGACTATTGATGCCGCTGTCAAAAAGCTCGGACAAACCGCTGAAGGGGTCAATACCATTCAGCAAGTGCACGAAAAGGCGGTTAAGCAAGGCATTTATATGCCGATTACGCACGCCTTATATGCGGTTATTTATGAAGATAAAGCGGCACTTGGGGTAGCATTGCACTTGATGGAATCAGGATTTCGTAGCGATGTTGAGTTTGTCATGCCGCATGATTATAGTAACGCCGCGCTTACCGCCCAAATACAAGCAGTGGCTGCCGGCGCTGATGATAAGGACGCGGCGACCACAGATAGCGATAACCCGACATCATAAATCAGATGTCATCAGTGTTATGCGCCGCGTTTTATAGAAAAATAAGGACTATTATGCAAGTCATATTAATGCGTCACGGAGAAGCGGAAAATCAAAGCCGTCCCGACAGTGCGCGCCAATTAACCGCCTTTGGGCAGCAGCAAGCCGCGCAAACAGCGACGTATATTATGGCGAATTATACGCCAGATTACTTGGTGGTGAGTCCCTACGATAGGGCGCAGCAGAGCCTTGCACCACTGCAATCCCGCACCGCGCCACTGCCTGTCAAAGTACAAGATAATATCACGCCCTCTGATGATGCCCGTACGGCGTTATTGGCGCTCGCTCATATCGAGGCTGAATGTCTGGTGGTGGTTTGTCATATGTCTATCGTGGCTTATATCGCAAGCTTATTGACGGGTGAGAGCCCAGAATCGTTTGCCTTAGCAGAAGCGCGGGTGTTTGAGATGCCGTTTATGATGTCCGGTATGGCAACTGAGATTGCGCGTTTTGTGCCCGAGCAGCCGCATTGATAGATTACGGGGTGTATGGTTTTAAACCCAAATTACTTCATATATGACAATGTTACATGCAACTGTTAAACTATTCTAAAAACGACCTCTTAGGTTAAGTAAGGACGCGCTTGGTGTTACAGGTTTGGTTAAGAGCGCAGCATAGCCCGCTTTTGGTTTGGCATGCAGAAACAAACGACTGGCAAACCGTTGAGGGCTGGCAGCAATTAAATGATAT
>DAIPIF010000126.1:0-5993 GCA_036770925.1 Psychrobacter sp. | reverse complement strand
CAATGTAAACTTTGCGGGTGAAACGGCAAATGTCGATTATAACCCTGCTGAGACCACGCCTGAGGAAGTGACTGAGTGGGTGAATAAAACAGGTTTTGTCGCCAATTTGCAAGCGGGCGATGATTTATTTGCGCAAACGGATAAAGATACCGCGCCTGATTTGCCGTGGCGGCTGATTGGGTTGTGGGTTTGTTTAGTGCCGTTTTTGGTCGGTATGGCAGGCATGATCGTTGGTCAAGGGATGGCGTGGATGCCACCGGTGTGGATACAGTTTATCCTAGCGACTATCGTGCAGTTCGGTTTGGCACTGCCGTTTTATAAAAGCGCATGGGCGTCTATCAAAGGCGGTCTGGCTAATATGGATGTGCTGGTGGTCATCGGTACGGTGACCATTTGGGCGTACTCGACTTATTTATGGTTGACCCACGGCGATGGCACGCTGCTGCAAGGCGCGGCGCATCATGGCGCTGAGGTATATTTTGAGGCGGGGGTGATGGTCATTGCCTTTGTGCGTACCGGTAAATATCTTGAGGAGCGTACCAAAAAGCACAGCTTAAACAGTATTGATTTATTATTATCCTTAACGCCTGATGAGGTTGAGCAGCAGCAGCCTAATGGCAATTTTCATAATGTATCGCTGCAAGAGGTGCAAATTGATGATGTGTTACGTGCCAAGCAAGGCAGCCGTGTGGCGACCGATGGTGTGGTTATCGATGGCAGTGGTTGGTGCGTTGAGAGTCATTTAACGGGCGAGTCGGTACCGCTCAAAAAAGAGCAAGGCGATACGCTATTGGCAGGTGCCTTGGTCGAAAACGGCAGTTTATTATACCGCGTCTCCGCTAAAGGTAGTGATACCAAACTGGGCGATATGGTGCAAGCGCTCAGCGACGCCCAAGGCTCAAAAGCCAATTTGGCGCGTCTTGCCGATCGAGTGACGGCGATATTTGTACCGGTAGTCGTGAGCATTGCTTTGCTGACTTTTGCAGTAACGTGGTGGCTGACAGGGATGCTTGATACCGCGCTGATGCATGCGGTATCGGTGTTAGTGATTGCCTGTCCTTGTGCGCTTGGGCTTGCCACACCGGCGGCAATTATGGCGGGTATGGGCGTTGCGGCACGGCATGGCGTTTGGTTCAAAGACGCGCAGAGCTTAGAAGCTGCGGGCAATATTGATACGGTTGTATTGGATAAAACAGGCACCTTAACCATTGGCAGACCGGCTATCGTTGACCAAACGATGGTGGATAAATCTTTAGCAGTAGACGATGTGCTGCAACTCGCTGCCAGTGTCGAGGCACACGCCAGTCACCCGCTAGCAACCGCGCTTATCACTGCGGCTAAAGCGCGTAAATTACCCTTATTACCGGTCACTGATGTCAGTGTGGTCAAGGGTGCTGGTATCCAAGCCACTATTGACGGCTTAGGCGTGGTCAAAGTGGGCAGCGCCGAATTTGCCAGTTTAGACTTGCCCAAGTTGATGCCCAAAGTCTGGCAAATAGCCAGTACCGTTGCGGTCAGCGTCAATGATGAGCCATTAGGCGCGTTTGCGCTAGCGGATGATTTAAAAGCCGATACGCCAGAGGCGATTAAAGCCCTGCAAAAAGCGGGTCTCGACGTGGTATTAATGAGTGGTGATAAGCAGTCGGTTGTCGACCATGTCGCAGCACAACTCGGCATCACAAAAGCTTATGGCGCGATGAGTCCGCGCGACAAAGCCAGTGAAATTGCCAAATTGCAAGCGGCAGGTCATAAAGTCGCCATGGCAGGAGATGGGGTCAATGATGCGCCCGCGATGGCAACGGCGGATGCCAGTTTTGCGATGTTTGAGGGCACGGACGTGGCGCAGCATAGTGCCTCCGCTCGTCTGATGGGTGAGTCGCTGATGCACATTGATGCCGCGCAAAAGATTGCAAATGCGACCTTGCGCAATATCAAACAAAACTTATTCTTTGCCTTTTTGTATAATACGCTAGGCATTCCGCTTGCCGCCTTTGGGTTTTTAAACCCGATGTTAGCGGCGGCAGCTATGGCGCTAAGCTCCATCTCCGTATTGATGAATGCGCTGCGCTTAACCCGTTTTAAAACTAAGGTTGAGCTGGATAATACCGTCTCCAAACCTGCATTACAGCCACAAAACCCAGCGAGTTCCTGATGGATTTATGCTATGATGCCAAATGATATGGTTATCTTAATAAAGACAACTTTTATAGTTTACTGTCCCTTTTTTATCCCACCCACTTGGCATGACCAAAGGAATTAACAGACATTATGTACGCTGAAGAAATCAAAAACCTGACCGAAATTAAAGACATCCGCGCGCGTGAAATTTTGGACTCACGTGGTAATCCAACCATCGAAGCCGATGTTATTTTAGCCAACGGTATCGTTGGACGTGCCGCGGCGCCAAGTGGTGCTTCTACAGGCTCGCGTGAAGCACTAGAGCTGCGTGATGGCGACAAAGACCGTTACATGGGCAAAGGCGTCAGAAAAGCGGTTGCCAATGTTAATAGTCAAATCCGTACCGCCTTAATGAATACTGATGTGACCGAGCAGCAGCGTCTTGATGATGCCATGATTGCCCTTGATGGTACTGACAATAAAGATAATTTGGGTGCTAATGCCATCCTTGCGGTGTCGCTTGCGGCAGCAAAAGCAGCGGCACAGTCACAAAGCTTACCCCTGCATCAATATATCGCCGATTTGCGTAATCAAACCTCACTCACCATGCCAGTACCGATGATGAATATCATCAATGGTGGCGAACATGCCGATAATACCGTTGATATTCAAGAGTTTATGATTGAGCCGGTAGGTTTTAGCAGCTTCTCAGAAGCGCTACGGGCCGGTACGGAGATTTTTCATAGCCTAAAATCAGTGCTCAAATCACAAGGTCTCAATACCGCTGTGGGAGATGAAGGCGGATTTGCGCCTAATTTGCGTAGTAATGAAGAAGCCATTACCGTTATCATGCAAGCGATTGAGCAAGTCGGTTATACCGCCGGCAAAGATATCCATTTAGCACTTGATTGTGCCGCTAGTGAGTTTTATAAAAACGGTCAATACATCTTGGCAGGCGAGGGCAATAAAACCTTTGATAGCCAAGGTTTCTCTGATTATTTGGTCAGTTTAGCGCGTCAGTATCCGATTATCTCTATCGAAGATGGTCTTGATGAATCTGATTGGGACGGCTGGAAGTATTTGACTGAGCAAATCGGTGATAAAGTACAGCTGGTCGGTGATGATTTATTTGTGACCAATCCTGCTATCTTGCAAGAGGGCATTGATAAAAAGATTGCCAATGCGATTTTGATTAAATTTAACCAAATCGGCACGCTATCAGAAACCCTAGACGCTATTTATTTGGCGAAGAAAAATGGCTATGCCACGATTATCTCGCATCGCTCAGGTGAGACTGAAGACAGCACCATTGCTGATTTGGCGGTTGGTACTGCCGCGGGTCAAATAAAAACCGGCTCACTATGCCGCTCAGATCGCGTGGCAAAATACAATCAGTTATTGCGCATTGAGCAGCAAGTCCGTGCCAGCTATCGCGGTCGTGAAGAGTTTATCGGCTTACGCGGTTAAGGTTAAGGCTCAGCAAGACAATAGCTCAGCACGATAATGGATGTGCATATCACAGATAACGCCGCTTATTATTTATAATGAGCGGTTCATGTTTTTAGTATCATGTATTTTTAACATCAGATTAACCCCTATCAAATTTTAATCTCTATTTCTCTAATTTTGGCATGATGAGCTTATGAAGTATATTAGCCAGTTTTTATTACTAATTGTCGCCGTTTTTGCGCTATGTTGGCTGCAATATGAGTATTGGCTGGGCGGTAATGGTCACTTTGAGCGTGAAAAGTTACTGACCCAAGTGGCAGAGCAGCAGCGTCTGAATGATCAGCAAATGACCGCTAACGACTTGCTACGTGCCGATGTTTCTGACCTAAAAAACGGTTTAGAAGCCGTAGAGGAGCATGCGCGTTTAGATTTAGGTCTCATAAAACCTAATGAAACCTTTGTCCAAGTATCGACCGCTCCAGTGACTCACAGCCGCTGATTATCTGAGGTGCCGCTATGAATAAAACCCCTCGTATATATGCCATGATCGTTGCCGCGGGTCAGGGAAGCCGTTTTGGCGCGTCGCTACCTAAGCAGTATGTTGTACTGCACCATCAAACCTTATTACAGCACAGTGTGGCAAGGCTGGCACAAAGCGCTTATATAGATGCTTGTCTATTGGTACTTGCCGCCGATGATAGCACCGCGCAAACGCTTGATTTTGCCCTGCCAATCTATCACACGATCGGCGGTGCTGAGCGTTGGCAATCCGTATTTGCCGGCGTCGAGGCGATTATACAAGCGGGTGCTGACGATACTGATTTGATATTGATTCATGATGCCGCGCGTCCTGCCGTGCCTTGTAGAGATATTGACAGTGTCATTGAAGCCGCCATGGACGAGACGTATGGCGCGATTTTAGCCACGCCGGTTGCTGATACTCTCAAGCAGTCTCAATTAAAGCCCAACCGCTACTCAAGCACTCAAACCAACCCCACCTCTCACTATTACACCACGCATAGCGTTGACCGTAGCGATATGTGGCAAGCCCAAACCCCGCAAGTATTTCGTGTCGCTCAGCTCAAACAAGCGCTGACTTACGTGGCGACCCATAAGCTAATGATTACTGATGAAGCGAGTGCTTTTGAGCATTTACAGCTGCCGATTCGCTTAGTCATGGGCAGCCGCCAAAATATCAAACTGACCTATCCTGACGATGATATTCTGCTTAGCGCCATCCTTAACGCCTATTTAGGCTAAGTTGATTCCAAGCCAGCATCATAAACAGTGCCGCATTATCACTATAATGTCAGCGCCTGTTGTATGTTGCCCTCTGCTTATAGCTGCTTCTTACTCTCTAAAAAATCTCCGTTGCAATAAAGTCGTCTATAATAAAGTGATAAGTTGCTTTGTTGACGAAATTATCCTATGATGTAACTAAGTTAATACAAATTATATAAATAACTATAAAATCAGTACTATATCAGCAGTTCTCTGAGAGCTTAGTGTCCTATTTATTACTATTTGATATTTATGTGCTGAGTAGCTTAGCCAAACGCTTATAATAATAAGGAGAATCTGATTGTTGACCGCTACCCATCCAACGGAATCAGAAGAAAACCCACTTTTTCAGTTCGTCTATATTAGCCGTATCACCTCTACAGGCTTGTCCTGTTCGAGCACTCTCAATGATATCGCCAAGGTTTCTATAAAAAACAATACAGTCGAGGGCATTACTGGCATTCTTTGTTATGGTAATGGCTATTTTTTTCAGTATATCGAAGGTTCAGAACAAGCATTAACCAATCTAAAAAATACTATATTAATGGATGATAGACATAAAGATATGCAGCCGCTAGAGTTTTCAGCTATCAGTAAACGCCGTTTTACCGGCTGGTCGCTGCGCTCTATGACCCTTGAAAAGTGGATGATTCACGATCCTAAAATTAAGGCGCTAATGCCATTTAAACCCTATCAATGGCATACCGGTAAGTGGCAGCAGTTTTTGGATATCTTACAAGAGTACTATGAGTTACAAGAGCAAAGAGGGGAGATTGACGCTCAACCTATAAAGTATAATGCTTTGGGCTTAACTTTAGGTAAAGTGGTGGGTCAACATCAGGCGTTCTTTTTAATTCAAACCGTATTAGCCGCTTTAATTATTGCCGCCTTAATATGGCTTATGCTATCAAGCTCATTTTGACAGGTTCACCTCAAGTCGCTCAGTTTTTTAATAAAAGTCAGCGAAGCGCTGGCTTTTTTGTGTGGTAATTTTTTGTGTAGTAACTTGGGGTAAAAGCAATAGACATAAAAAAACCTTTAAGATTAAATCTTAAAGGTTTTGAAAATGTAGTAGAACTACACTTTTATATGTGGCGTCCCCAGGGGGATTCGAACCCCCGTTACCGCCGTGAAAGGGCGGTGTC
>DAIPIF010000125.1:0-6057 GCA_036770925.1 Psychrobacter sp. | reverse complement strand
GCTCTGATTTAAGCGTATCCAGCAGCGCCAAAATCTCATGTTGCAAAGTGACATCCAGCGCGGTGGTCGGCTCATCAGCAATTAAGATATCAGGCTTTTGCGCCAGTGCCATGGCAATCATCACCCGTTGGCGCTGACCACCCGATAACTCATGCGGATAGCGCTTTAATTTATCAGCAGGTTCAGTGATATTGACATCGTTTAGTAGCGCAATGCTCTGCTCGCGCCACTGGGTTTTGGGAATACCCGCCAAACGCAGCGATTCAGCGATTTGCTTAGCAACGGTATGCAGGGGATTCAGCGCGGTCATGGGCTCTTGAAATACCATACCGATGCGCTGACCACGAATGCTTTTGAGGGCTTTATTCTGGGAGTGATTGCTTTTAGAGCGGCTATTAGCAATCGGCAAGGCACTCATACCTGATGCCTGCGCCAAATGCGCCTCTCCGCTAACGCTAAGACTCTCAGGCAGCAGTCCCAATAATGCCAAGCTCGCAATAGATTTACCTGAACCTGATTCACCGACGATGGCGAGGGTCTGACCTTTGCTCAGCTGATAGGATAGCTTGTCAACTAACATAGCTCCTGCAGCGGTGACGATGCTTAATTTATCGACTATTAATACTTTTTGTGCCGCTTCGTTTTGCGCGTTTGTGCTGCTCGTTATGTTCGGCACATCTGACTTTAGGTTGGAGTATATAGCCATATTATGAGCGCCTCGGGTCAAACGCATCACGCAGCGCCTCACCGATGAAGATGAGCAAAGATAAGATAAAAGTCAAACTAAAAAATCCTGATAACGCCAACCACGGCGCATCCAAGTTATTTTTACCTTGAACCATCAGCTCACCGAGTGACGGCGAGCCGGGCGGCAGCCCATAGCCTAAGAAATCCAGTGCCGTCAGCGCAATGATATTGGCGGTCAAGATAAACGGCAATTGCGATAAGCTGGAGGCGAGCGCATTAGGCAAAATGTGCTTGAGCATAATCTGACTGTCAGACACCCCTAAATTACGCGCAGCACGCACATAATCAAAATTACGCGCCCGCAAAAACTCAGCACGTACCAAGCCCACCAACCCCATCCAACCAAATAACAGCATCAAGGCAAACAAAATCGTAATGCTCGGGCTAAAGAGACTGACCAAAATAATAATCATAAACAGCTGCGGCATTCCGCTCCAAACCTCCATGAAGCGCTGCCCCACCAAGTCCACCCAGCCGCCATAATAACCCTGAATAGCACCGACAATAATACCGATAATCGCGCCCGTTATCGTCAATGCCAAACCAAACAACAACGACACCCGCATACCATAAAGTATCCGCGCCAGTACATCACGCCCCAAATCATCAGTGCCCAGCCAGTTTTGAGGGTTCGGCGGCGCAGGATAAGGCACGCCTAGCTCAACGTTGGGGGTTTGGTCAGCGAACGCAATAGGCGGCATGACATAGTAGCCCGCATCCTTAATCAGCGCCTGCACCGCAGGGTCTTTATAATTGGCTTCGGTCTCAAAGATACCGCCAAAAGCAGTCTCAGGATACGCTTTTAAGATAGGAAAATAATAATCACCTTCATATTGCACCAGTAGTGGCTTATCATTGGCAATCACATTAGCCGCCATACAAATCACAAAGACCACAATAAAAACCAGTAGTGAGAGGACGCCCAGTCGATTACTTCTAAAACGCTTCAGTCTTGCTTGCCAAATAGGGTTTAAACGCGGCTTTTTTACTTTGGATAAAGGACGCGCGGCAATATTATCTTGACTAGACATCAGCGACCCTCAAAATCAATGCGCGGGTCAACCAAGTGATAACTTAAATCACTAATCAGTTGTAATAGCAGCCCAACCACAGTAAAGATAAAAAGCGTACCAAATATCACCGGATAATCACGCTGTTGAATTGCCTCAAAACCGAGTAGCCCCAAACCATCAAGTTTGAAAATAATCTCAATTAAAAAGTTACTGGCAAAGAAGATACCCACGATAGCCGCAGGAATACCGGCGATAATAATCAGCATTGCATTACGAAACACATGCCCATACAGCACTTGACGCTCGCCCAAACCTTTGGCGCGCGCCGTCAGCACATATTGCTTACCCAGCTCCTCTAAAAAGCTAAATTTGGTCAGATACGCCAAGCCTGCAAAGCCGCCAACTGTACTTGCCAGCAGCGGCAGTGCCAAATGCCAAAAGTAATCTTTTATTTTGCCAAGTAACGATAATTGCTCAAAATTCTCCGAGGTTAATCCTTGTAGCGGAAAAATATTCCAATAACTACCACCCGCAAAAAACACCAGTAGTATCACCGCAAACACAAATACCGGAATGGCATGCCCAATCGCCAATAGCATCGCCGTCGCTTTATCGATACCCGAACCGTGATGCATGGCTTTATAAATACCCAATGGAATGGCAATCATATAAATCAGCAACGTACTCCACAAGCCGAGTGATATCGAAACCGGGAGCTTCTCCACTATTAAGTCCGTCACCGATTGACCCTTAAAAAACGACTCACCAAAGTCCAATTGCGCATAGTTCTTGAGCATCAGCCAAAAACGCTCAGGCGCTGACTTATCGAAACCATATTGCGCGTTAATCGCTGCGACCATCTCCTCAGATAGCCCGCGCGTCCCTTGATAGGCGCTGTTATTGCCGCCTGCGCTACCTGCACCAATATTGCCACTGACCGCACTATCTTTCGCACTTTGTTCAATGAGTGCCATTTGCTGCTCAACAGGACCACCGGGCGCCGCTTGCACAATCACAAAGTTAGCCAGCAATATTAAAAACAGCGTCGGCAGTATCAGCAGCAGTCTTTTTAAGATATAACGACCCATAATGACAGCTTCCTAGAGGCGCAAAATTAACCCTCGCTCATCAGCGTATGAATAAACCGCACTGATAAACGAGGTTAATAAACCGTATTAAAAATTGTTTTTCAGCTCACGTAACGCGGCAAACACCGTTAAAGGTTTATCGTTATCCAAAGTCGTCTGTGCTGCCACGCCCGCTATCACGCTCGGCTCTTGTACCCGCAAAAACACATTAATAGCACGCTCATGCGCCAAAGTCACTGGTAAGGTTGGCACGCCCTCTGCCATCTGCTGCGCCGCTTTTGCAAGTGCCTGCTGCATCTGTACATTATCAGGCTCAATAGACAGCCCAAAACGCAAATTACTGAGCGTATATTCGTGGGCAGGATACAACAAGGTATCAGCAGGTAAATGATTCAAACGCTTAAAGCTGTCATAAAGCTGCTCAATCGTGCCGGTAAACACACGACCACAGCCGCCACTAAATAAAGTATCCCCGCAAAAACAGTGCTTACGACCTTCAATATCTAACACATAAGCCACATGAGTAGCCGTATGACCTGAGATATCCCACACTTGAGCTGAGCTGCCCCACGCACTGACTGTGCTACCCTCCTTAATCGTTTGGTCTTCCTCCACACCATGCTCACTATGCGCCACGATATGGGTCATCGGAAAGTGCTCTTGCAGCTCCATCACGCCACCGATATGGTCATGATGATGATGGGTCGTCCAAATAGAGGTCAGCTCAAGCCCTTGCTGTTGCATATAATCCGCCACCGGCTCGGCTTGACCGGGGTCAATAACGATGGCTTGTTTATTATTCTTATTAATCAATGTCCATATATAGTTATCATTAAAGGCTTTAATGGGATGAATTTGCATACTCATAGTGAATCCTTACTATTAAAATAAATGAGGTCAACGGTTATCTCATAGCTGATGCGCGTTAAGAGTCCTGTTTCTGAATGCTTAGCGTTTTAGATACTCATTGAGCTGCTGTTCTGCGGCTGTATCAGCCCACCAGTAATCAATCCCGACAGTATTGGTCGGCAATGCCTTGACATGGCGATACTGATTCCAATAAGCGACATTGGTGCCAGATTTACCATAAAGCGGCACCAAATAGTGCCCTGCGCGTAGCAGACGGTCAAGCACCTGAGTGTACAACACAATATCGTCACGATTTTTGGCATTACCCAGTTTATCGATGATACTATCGATTGCGGCATTTTTGATGCCCATACTATTACGATTACCCGCCTCATCAGCGGCGCTACTGCCCCAAAAACCAGCTTGCTCAGCACCGGGTGACAAGCTTTGGGCAAATATATCCGTGGTCATATCATAATCAAAACGGCGCATGCGCTCATAGTATTGCGGTCCATCAACTAGGCGTAAGGTAGCAGCAAACCCCAGCCGCTTGAGATTTCGGATATAAGGCAATAAAACACGCCCCATCGTCTCACCAGTCATCAGTATTTCAATGCTAGCCCGCTGACCATCCACTTGATACAGCTGCATATCCTGATAATAAAAGCCGGCATCTAACAATAATTGCCGCGCCTTTAGCAACCCTTCTCGATTAAAACCGCTGCCGTCACTGCTTGCCACTTGCCACTCGCTCAAGACGCCTTGGCGCTGAATCGGCTCAAGCTCTGCCAATAATGGCGTGAGTATTTGCATCTCGGCAGCGGTCGGTGTGCCCGTTGCCGCAAGCTCAGAGCCATGAAAAAAGCTTTGCAAGCGCTCATACTGATTATAAAACAGCGTTTTATTCATCCATTCAAAATCATAAGCATGACTGAGTGCTTGGCGCACGCGGATATCTTGAAAAATGGGGCGGCGCATATTCATAATCAGCCCCTGCATCGGCACGGGGTTTTGATCTTTTATCGACTCTTTTTGAATAAAACCTGCCTTTACTGCTGGGAAATTGTAGCCTTTCGCCCAGTTCGCCGCTCTATTTTCATGACGAAAACGGTATTGACCCGCTTTAAAACCCTCAAAAGCAATCTCATCGCTTTGATAATAGACAAATTTAATTCTATCAAAATTATAACGTCCACGATTCACCATCACATGACGCCCCCAATAATTGGGGTCACGCACATAACTGACTGAGCGCCCCGCATCGAGCTGCTCTAACTGATAAGGACCACTGCCCATAAGCGGGGTCAGGCTAATCTTATCAAAATCAGCCTCAATTGAGGCTTTGGCAAAAATAGGAAACTGCCCAACTGTCAGTAAAATCTCTTTATTATCATCGGATGCAAACACAAACTTGACTTGTTGCTCGTCAATCACTTGTACCTCTTTAATATCACCCAAATAACTGCGAATATACATCGGTCCTTTGGTGAGTAGCGCATCATAAGTGGCTTTGACATCATGACTGCTGACCTTGGTGCCATCCCAAAATCGAGCCGCTGGATTCAGATGGTAAATAATCCAACTGGCATCATCAGGGTCATAAGTGACGCGGCTTGCCAGCTGCGGATACATGGTAAAAGCCTCATTTAATGAGCCGCTCATCAAGGTATCGTATAGATAATCGGTGCCAATCACTGGCACACCCGTGGTCATCCATTTATTCGCACTATTAAAGGTACCGCGCGCATCAAGAGATAAAGTACCACCGGTTGGGGCATTTGGATTGGCATAAGGCATATAAGGCGCATTGCTATATTCGGCGGTACTATTGTGCGCAAGTGCAGTGGTGGTGATAGGTGCCGCCATACTGACAGGCATCCCAAAAATTGAGATACTCCATAAAACGCTAGAAAATAAGGCAGTATTTTTAATCATAATGAGTACGGCAAGAGACCTATACGCTTGGTTATCGTGTGTATTCAGAGAATTTCATCATATCAAACTTAACTTTTTTAACCTAATGATTTACCGTTTATCCGCCATTATCGTTATAAAAACACCTGCACAAAAAAAACGCCCCTATATCATTAGCGACGTTTTTTATTGATATTGTATTGATAATTGCTTTATTAATAGTTACTTTATCAATAGTTGCTTTATTAATCGCTTTTTTACAGATAGCCAGTTATTGACTACGGTTACTGGTAGCAGGAATAATAAGGGTGCTATCCGGCTGTAAGCGTGATTGTATATTCAGATTATTAACCCGAGCAAGTTCACTGGAATTAATTTTATATTTTTTTGATAGGCTACTGATACTATCGCCTGACTGAACTTTATACAGATTATGACGCTGATCT
>DAIPIF010000124.1:0-6088 GCA_036770925.1 Psychrobacter sp. | reverse complement strand
GATTTTTGATACCATGAACTTTATCAAACCTGAAGTTTCAACCATTTGTATGGGCGGTGCTTATAGCATGGGTTCATTCTTGCTTGCCGCGGGTGAAAAAGGCAAACGTTATGCGTTAGCAAATGCGCGCGTGATGATTCATCAGCCCTCAGGTGGTGCTCAAGGTCAAGCCACTGATATCGAAATTAATGCGCGTGAAATCCTAAAAACGCGGGCGCGCCTAAATGAGATTTTGGCTGAGCGTACGGGGCAATCGGTCGAGAAAATTGAAAAAGACGTTGAGCGTGACTATTGGTTAGATGCCAAAGAAGCCAAAGAATATGGTTTAATCGATGCAGTACTAGAGCGTCGTCCTACGTCGTTATAAGACGCTAAGTAAACCCCATCAAGTGCCAGCATGAGACTATTTAAATTTTAGGAGCGCCGATATATGGCAAAAGACAAGACCCCACAGTGCTCATTTTGTGGAAAAGCTAAAAGTGATGTCAAACAACTGATTGCCGCTGATGAGGCTAATATCTGCAACGAATGTATTGAGCTGTGTACTGACTTGATTGAAGACAGTGCGGACATAGATGAGGCGGATGATAGCGAGCTTGATACCTCGTGGATTAATAAAAAACTGCCTACGCCCAAAGAGCTACGCGCTAAACTTGATGAGTATGTCATCGGGCAAGATGCTGCCAAAAAAGCTTTAGCAGTGGCGGTTTATAACCACTATAAACGCCTAAAGGTAAGTCAAACCCTCGCGCGTGACAGCAAAAAGTCTAAGATAGGCGCTGATGAGGCGATGGTTGAGCTGGCAAAAAGTAACATTTTGCTGATTGGTCCAACAGGCTCTGGCAAGACCTTACTGGCGCAAACCTTAGCGCGTCTGCTTGATGTACCGTTTGCGATGGCGGATGCCACGACTTTAACCGAAGCCGGTTATGTCGGTGAAGACGTTGAAAACATCGTCCAAAAGCTGTTGCAAGCGTCTGATTATGATGTTAGCAAAGCTGAGCAAGGCATCATTTATATTGATGAGATTGATAAAATCAGCAAAAAAGGCGAAAACCCATCCATCACGCGTGACGTGTCGGGTGAAGGCGTACAGCAAGCCCTACTGAAACTGATTGAAGGCACCGTTGCCGCGATACCGCCTCACGGGGGACGCAAACATCCTCAGCAAGAGCTTATCCAAGTTGATACCAGCAATATCCTCATTATCGTTGGCGGCGCGTTTGCAGGATTGGATAAAGTCATTCAGCAGCGTACCGAAAAAACCGGTATTGGCTTTAATGCCGATGTCAGCTCAAAAGATGACAGCAAACGCAGCTCCGATTTATTGCAGCAAGTTGAGCCTGAGGACTTGATTAAGTTTGGTCTGATTCCAGAGCTTATCGGGCGTCTGCCGGTATTGGCTGCCCTAGAGGAGCTGGATGAAGCGGCACTGGTACAGATATTGACTGAACCTAAGAATGCTTTGGTGAAGCAATATAAGTATCTATTTGAGATGGAAGGCGCTGAGATTACCTTTACTCCAGAAGCACTCGATGCCATTGCCAAAAAAGCGATGGCGCGTAAGACCGGCGCACGTGGTCTGCGCTCTATCGTCGAAAATGCTTTGCTTGAGACGATGTATGAGCTGCCCTCGATGACCGATGCCAAAACCGTTATGGTTGATGAGCAAGTGATTAATGAAGGTAAAATCCCTAAAATCGCTTAAAATACTTTCAGTCTGATTACCAAAAGACGTCTGGCATTCATATGCTCAGGCGTCTTTTTTATTTATGGGCTATTTTTCTGAATTAAGAATCACATAAAAAGCTGAAAACAGGTTATCTTAGGGTAGCTTAATTGTCAGTGTTTCGTACCATCCGCTCAAAATTCACTGGTGAGTTGCTATAGTAGTCTTTCGCCAGCAATCATCCTGTAATAATGAGATATATTAGGGTAATAAAGTGCGCGGCGGTTTATCTGGTTGAATTTTTGCTAAAGGAGGGGTACTATCCTTGTTAAAATAGCAGATTACTATACTTTTTTATATTATTTTAGATTATAAGGATATGCCAATGAGAACGTTATCAGCAGCCAAATATTCTGTTCTTATGGCAACTATTTTTGCTGTAGGCGTGAGCGCTTGTAGTGACAATAATGTCAAAGCGGTTGACCGCGTGGAAGAAGCGGCAGCAACGGCGCGGGTTCAAGCACTTGAAGCGCGGGCAGAAGCCCTCAAAAGTAGTATGCCAGCCGCGGTCGACAACCCTACTCCTGCAGCTAGTGGCGCGGTTGCCACCGCTACCATAAAAATGCCTGATGTATCTACGATTCCAGATGATGAGTATGGTGCTGCGGTACGCCGCGGTTTACAGATTGCCAATCATACTTATAAAGAATTACCTGATAACGTGGGCAACCAGCTTAACTGTACCAGCTGTCATTTAGGAAATGGTGCCGAAGCCTATGCCGCGCCTTGGAATAATATGACGAGTATTTATCCGGTTTATCGTTCGCGAGCAGGTCGCGTAAACGTCATCCAAGAGCGTATTAATGGCTGTTTTGAGCGCTCGATGAATGGTAAAGCGCTTGAGCTTGGCTCAGATGATATGAATGCGATGGTGTCATATATGAGCTGGTTATCAAAAGATATGCCGTTTGGGGTATCGCCTGAAGGTCGCGGCTTTGTCAAAGTGGATAAGAGCTTAGAGCCAGACACTGAAAATGGTAAAAAGCTATTTGCCGAAAAATGTACCGTTTGTCATGGCGAAAATGGCGAAGGTCAATATGGTGAGGATGGCACTTATATTTATCCTGCGGTCGCCGGTGACAACTCCTTTAACGATGGCGCGGGGATGGCGCGTACTTATACTGCGGCAGCCTTTATTAAAGGTAAAATGCCTTTTGGACAAGGTAACACTCTAACCGATCAAGAAGCGGTGGATATTGCCGGTTACTTTACCCACTTGCCGCGTCCCATCAAAGCCAATAAAGATAAAGACTGGCCAAATGGTGACGCGCCAAAAGATGTGCGTCGTTAATATCATATAACCTCAAGCTGCCACTAAAAAGCCCCACTCATTAAATGAGCGGGGCTTTTTTATTCCTCAGTACTGCTCAAAAACGGCATTGACCTTAAGGCAAGGTCATATCACCATCGACCAACCAGCCGAGGCGACGCATCATATAAGCCACTAAACCGGCAATCATGGCAGGCAGCACAAACATCAGTAAAATAATTGCCGTCCATAATTGACCGCTGCTCATCATATCTTTTGATGCCTCAATGACGCCAAACACCCCAACCAAACCGGCGGTGCCCATCCCCGCACCCGTTGCCGTACATGCCAAACCAAATCCAACGGTGGCGATAGGACCAACGATGGCGCTGGCGATAACGGCTGGCAATAGCACAATAGGCTTTTTTAGCACGTTAGGGATTTGCAGCATGCTGGTGCCTAAACCTTGCGATATCAGCCCACTTACGCCATTATCCTTATAACTGGCAACCGCAAAGCCTATCATGTGTGCCGCGCAGCCTACCACTGCCGCCCCGCCAGCTAAGCCGCCAAGCCCAATAGCGATGCAAATTGCCGCGCTCGATGTCGGCAAGGTCAATAAGATACCGACCACTACGGCAATCACGATGCCCATTAAAAGCGGCTGCAACTCAGTAGCCGCTTGAATACCTTGACCAATCGCATTGACTGCCGCCACCACAGGCGGATTGAGCAGCGCACACACTGCCAGTGCTACGGCGCAAACCAGTAAAGGCACTAATAAAATATCCAGCTTCGTCTTGCCAGCGACCCAGCTACCAGCACGATAGGCAAATACTGATGCCAAATAAGCGCCAATCGGATTACCCGGTATTGCCAAAAAAGTCGCCGGAGCGCCCACTTGCGGGGTAAATAGCGTGCCTGCCATCAGTGCCTCTGAGTGCGCGCCGAGCATCCCTGCCACCAAACAGCTGAGCATCACCAAAGTTGGCGCTTTTAGATAATAAGCGATACCCACGCCGATACCGGCGCCCATCATCACCGATGCCAGTTTGCCGACATCGACCAGTGCGGGAATATGTATCCAGCCACCGATTTGCGAGAGGATTAGCCCTGCAATTAAGGTGACAAATAAGCCCAATGCCATACCCGTAAAGGCATCAATAAAATACTTTTGAAAAAAGGCTTTAATAGGACTCACAGTCACTATCGCGGTATTAGGTGCGCTCATCATCATACTCTTTATTTATTTTGATAAAGAAAAGGGGGCTTATACTATAAAACTGATTTTAACAGTACCATCAAGCAAATTTATGAAAAAAAGGCACAAAAAAAGCGCCCACTTGACGCTTTTTATGACTTCTCAAAAAATAGATGATTAGCGGCGCTGCTCCACGATAATAGAGTCAATGCCATTATTTTGCAAACGTTGCTGAGCGGTAGCCACCGATTGGCGATTATTCATCGGGCGTGAGATAACCTGATAAATGACGGCACCATTACTGCCTGCATTCTTCACCACTTTGGCATCAACACCCGCCATCAGCACTTGGGCACGGCGGCGATCCGCTTCATCGGCATTACCAAAGCTATTAATTTGCAAAATATAAGTGGTCGCAGGTTTGGCTTTTTCTATAGTCGCACTCGCCGCCGCACCCGCATTATTGGCTTTATTGGCTGCTGTATTAACGTTGTTATTCGCATTATTATTGCCACTGCCCTCACTACTATTAGTGACTGGCGTACCATCATAAGTGGCGTTTTCTTCAACAATGACAATCTCATCATCAGTATTGCCAACGGCGTTATTATCACGATTTGGCTCAATGGTTGTGCCTTCAGAGACTTCAAGATTAGCATTGGTATTAGCAGTGCTGGCGTCAGGCTGGGTGACGACCACATCGGGCTCAAACTCAATATCATTGGTTTGACTACTACCAAGCTCGCCTATCGTTTCATCAGGAATAGTCGCCATTTCTTGACTGGGCAAAATGTCATAAAACTCATAATCGCTATTGTCGGTATCGGTATTCACCCGTGGCTGCACCTGCCGATTAGGGTCGGAGGTGGTCGCATTAGGGCTAGGGGTAAAATTAAATAGCGGTGATAAATACAAAAACACCGCTATCATTAAGGTTAATACCGCGCCCACAAACATCCATAATAGACCTGATACGCTATTAGATTTGCGCTTTTGAGTCGCCCCTTTGGGTTTTTTGGCTAACATGGACTGCCCTCTTTTGACCGAATCTATTTATCTATAATAGTGATAACAATGATGGTGAACGATAATAATAATGAGCTGCCTTTATAAGACTTTATCATTGCATTTTCAATAGCATACATAAATTGCTACATACTCGAAGGCGCAGATAAGCCCAATAAGCCCAAGCCATTTGCCAGCACTTGACGTACCGCTTTTGATAGGCGCAAACGCGCTTGCATCAGCGCCAGCTCATCGGTGCTAGGGGTGCCGCCAGCGGTCAGGCTCATCGGTAGGATACGATTACCGTCATACCAGCCGTGGAATAATCCTGCCAATTCCTTAAGATAATTGGTCAAGATATGCGGCTCATAGCCCGTTGCGGCACGCAATAAAGTGGCAGGATAGGCACCAAGGAGTTTAATCAGCTCATCTTCACTCGCGGTGGTCAGTGAATTTTGTTGCTGAGCGCCGATAGCGTCATCAACCACTAAACCACTATTTGCCAGTTTTTCTAAAACACGGCACACCCGTGCATGGGCGTACTGAATATAAAACACCTGATTGTCTTTACTTTGAGACTTGGCAAGCTCCAAATCAAAGTCGATATGTACTTCAGGTTTACGCGCCACATAATAATAACGCGCCGCATCATTGCCCACCTCGCCGCGCAGCTCACGCAAGGTCACAAACTTGCCTGAGCGTGAGGACATTTGTACTTTTTCATCACCGCGCCACAGGGCGACAAACTGCACCAACACCACATCCAAACGCGCCTCATCGATACCGAGGGCGGATAAAGCCGCTTTGACCCGTGGCACATAGCCATGATGGTCAGCACCCCAAACGTTGATGACTTTATCAAAACCGCGATCAAATTTATTTTTATGATACGCGATATCAGAGG
>DAIPIF010000123.1:0-6128 GCA_036770925.1 Psychrobacter sp. | reverse complement strand
CATTTTTTGCATGGCGAGCGTCATTATGAGAGTTTAGACGCTCTAAAAACAGGCATCCATAATGATGTCGCTGAGCTATTACAGTGGCGAGCGGCGCAATTAAGCCTTTAGAATAATAAATAAACAGCAAAAAAAGTTCTGCTACCTATGATAAATAGCAGAACTTTTTATTTGCACAAGCTGTAATTTTAATTTTAATTGTTTGAGTTTTTTAGCAGTGAAACTTAAGGAGTAGGATGCAGGCGTACATTTAGCTCATCAATAACCTCAACCCAAACCGCATCTCTTTTCCATTCTTCTTGTAAAAACATTTTTTGCTTTTCAGTCCAAATATCCGCATCTTTTAAGGATACCTCTTTGGGTAATTGATGGTTTTTGATAAATTGCTCAATCGCTTCATCAGAGCTCTCTAGCCCTAACTGAGCAAATAATTCGTTCATTGTGTAATCTATATCACCTAACATATTATTCTCCTTGAATGTGGCAAGTTTATAAGCGATGGCACTTACGCTTTTATTGTTATTACCCTGTTATCTTAGCAAGTATTGCCATCAAAGCTGTTAGCCAAGCTTTATCTAATCTTATCATTTATGTTAATACTGTCCCTTAACATGCAAAAACGCTCATGCAAACCAATCATGCAAAAAACAGCCAGCCACAAAAAAGCCCTGCTAATGAGCAGGGCTTTTTTAATCTTTAATCATTCGTTTTTGTGCTGATGACTTATGGAAGTAAATGGGCTACTGCATCACGCTCTTCGCTAAGCTCTTGCTCAGTGGCTGCCATTTTCTCTTTTGAGAAGTCTGATGAGACGTCGATATCAGCAACGATAGACCAGTCGCCATTGGTGCAAGTGCATGGGAATGAGTAGATTAAACCCTCAGCGATACCGTATTCGCCGTTTGAGTAAACGCCCATGGAGACCCAATCGTTCTCATCTGAACCCAGTGCCCAAGTACGCATATGGGCGATTGCCGCATTAGCAGCAGAAGCGGCAGATGATGCACCACGAGCTTTAATGATAGCCGCGCCACGCTGTTGTACTTCTGGGATATAAGTCGCTTCATACCATTCGCGGTCAACCAAATCTAGTGCAGGCTTGCCATTGACGGTGCAAGCGGTTAGATCAGGATACTGAGTCGATGAATGGTTGCCCCAGATGATCATTTTTTTCACATCATTGATGGTGCTGTCTGTTTTATCAGCCAACTGCGCCATCGCACGGTTATGATCCAAACGGGTCATTGCGGTGAAGTTACGTGGGTCTAAATCAGGAGCATTACGCTGAGCGATAAGCGCGTTCGTGTTGGCAGGGTTACCCACGACCAATACTTTTACGTCACGGCTTGCCACGTCATTAAGCGCTTTGCCTTGAGCTGAGAAAATCGCCGCGTTGGCCTCTAACAAGTCTTTACGTTCCATGCCAGGACCACGAGGACGTGCGCCGACTAATAAAGCATAGTCGATATCTTTAAACGCGACATTCGCATCATCAGTTTGTACGATACCCGCCAATAAAGGGAATGCACAGTCTTCTAGTTCCATAACCACACCCTTTAGGGCGTCAAGTGCTGGAGTGATTTCTAGTAATTGCAAAATAACCGGTTGATCTTTACCGAGCATCTCACCAGATGCAATACGGAATAACATCGCATAGCTGATATTACCAGCAGCACCAGTTACGGCAACACGTATAGGTTGTTTCATAGAATATTCCCTCATTGATTTTTAGATAAGATATGATTGAAAAATCACTGTCATAAACCGAGAGCTAGTGTAGCACCTCAAACGGTGAAACGTCTAGATACAATGGGCAGCTTGCCCGATTATATATTGTTACATTTTATACAGATAAATAATGAATAGGCATCAACCACTTACCCATAGTCGATTACTTAGCACCTGAGATGATAAAGTTTTTGCCGCAATTATTGACGCTATTGCTACAGCTGGCAAATTGATTGCCTTCATAACAGACATGAATATTGGTCAAAATAGACTGGCGACGACTGCCCTCTTGACAGATTAAATCGAGACTATCAGCCGTCATACCGTTATTTAGGCGAGTCATTTGACCGATAAATCGCGACTTTGAGACGGTATAACTATTACCGGTATTGAGCTCACTTGGCAGCTTAAGCTCGCCTGCATAATTGGTGATTTGCCGAAAATAACTACTGGCACTCAGCGGACTACAAACGCCATAACTCTGCCAAACTTGGCTACGCACGGTGGTGTCTGGCATGATGCGGTTAACGACTTTTAACTGTAAAGGGGTAAGATGCGGGGCACTACTATTACCGCAGCGACTACCATAACCTAAATCGAGCCCCGAGATGGTCAGTGAGTAGCCCTCCAAACATTGGCGCATTCGCTGCCGTGTCGGTTGCAAACCACATAATGCAGGCGTCATCTCAACCATCAATACCCGCTGACCCACTTTGGCAGCGCTCGCCGCTTGTGCAGACGTGAGTAGCAGTGCGTGCACAACCATCATCCCCACAGCGCTCACTATAGCTTGAGCCACGGCAGAGTGAGACCTAGCTTGCAATATTGGGGGTAGATTAATACGTTTTTTTATCATAAATAATACAATATTCAACCCTGATTAAACAGCGACTATCCCTTTTATTATCATAGGCAAAATTGCCCACAACAAACGAGGCACAATGGGGATGTTTATGGTAACAAAACGTTTGGTTTTATCTATAGCAAAAACGTAAGCTTAACGTAAACATCTTATAGAGTGAATTGACTATAGACCGGTGGAGATGAGGGATAATCAGCCATTAAGCTCATGTTGCTCATGGCTGAGTGGTTATCCTTCAGGTTTTAACACCTACTGTAAACATGAGTCGTCAGCGGCTTTAGAGATTATAGGATCATAGCGGACTAAAAAGCGGCAGGAATCGTACCCATACGCTGAGTGATAGGCTGCGGACGACCTAACAAGCTACTATAGATAGTGGCGTTTTCCATGACGTTTTTGACATAGTCGCGGGTTTCAAGATAAGCAATCGACTCGATATATTGGTCAGCAGCAAGTGAGCCATAAGTGGGTTGCCAACGTTTGGCTTTACCAGGTCCGGCGTTATAGCCGGCGGTTGCCAACACCGGCTGACGGTTGAGTTTGGCTAAAATATCACTCATGTACCAAGTGCCATAGCGAATATTGGTATCGCCACTATTGGCGCTGCTGGCATTATAAGTCTCACCTAAATTACGGGCGATATATTTGGCGGTATCGGGCATGATTTGCATCAGACCACTTGCCCCAACGCCTGAGCGCGCCGAGGTGACAAAGCGGCTTTCTTGACGCATGATGCCATACGCCCACGCCGGATCAATACCGACAGCTTGGCTATAACGCACGACAGACGCCTGATGCGGCATCGGATGCGATAGCGCCACCTGTTTGGTTTTATCGGTATTATCTGCAGCATAAACAGCACGGTCAAGCCAGTCCATATCATGCGCAAGGCGCGCGGCGGCGATGATTAACGCATCATCTCTATTATCCCGTGCTTGCTTGACGCCCCAATTCCACTCACGATTGGCATAAGCGCGGCTAGCATCGGCGTTATATAAGGCAAAAGCCCGTGCAAAGTGCGGATTTTGCAGCACTCGAGCACGGTCAGCATTGCTAATATTAGGTAAATTTGCACCGCCTAAGCTGTTAATATTCAAACGCTGACCGACTTTATCTTTTGCCAAAAACCCATAATACTCATTACTATTGGCAAGATTATTATAAATTTGTTTAGCCGTATTACGCTTGCTACTATCCGTTGTTTGCTCATAGGCACGCGCGAGCCAATATTGCCATTGGTTTTCCTTTTGGGTTTCGCTATCCATCCGTGAGATGGCTTGAATGACATCATCCCACTGACTAAAGCGAATGGCAGCTTTGGCATAACCTTCTGCCTCCTCAAAGTTAAAATCATTATCTAAGCTACTGCGAAACCAATCCACCGCCTCACTATTAAAACCATCATCGGTATTATGGTTCATCCGCTGCACCCCAAGGATGCGATAGGCATAACGGCGGGTATCGTCATTTAATAAACGATTGGCGCGCTGATTATCCTGCTTAATATCAAAATCAAGCTGGATTGCCGCTTCACGATAAGACTTATTGGCAAGGCGACCCATGGCATATAAATACAGATATTGATTGGTCTGACTGGCAGGCTCCATACCAAAACGTCGAAAAAACGAGGCACTATTAAGCTGAATGTCACTCAAGGAGGCATAAGGAATCGGCGAACCAAGACGCGAGGACAGCGCCATAATATCGCCCGTCCTGCCTGCGCGTAGCATCCGCTTGAGACGCGAGACTCTATCTTGATTGCTAATTAAAGGATTATCATTCATCTCCAGTGCCAACTGATTACACAGTGGCGTCTGCTTTTTGGTCGTCAGCCAAACATTGGGCTTTTCTGACAGCGAGCGCATGGTATCACCGCCATGATTAAACCCAAGCGCCACCGCACAGCGCTCACTATCATCCGCATTGGTCACTAGATTGGCAACTTGGCGTACCGAGGCGTAATCCCCTGCTTCTGCTTTGGCTTCTGCAAAATCAGCCACCAGTTTTTCTGCCATGACTGAGCCCGGATACTGACGCACAAACTGCGCGACCGCTGCTACGCTCTGTCTATTTAAGTCCAAATTCATCCGCCAATAAGTGGGATACATCGCAAATAATCCGCCACTCATCGTTTGCTCATAATTAGACAGCGCACTGACATCACCACGACTTGCCGCCTGTGCCGCCGCATTAAAGGAATTAATACTGCTATCTTGATAGCCTGTATTTTGTTGATAATGAGTCTCTTGCTGATAGCCACTCGCATCACCCCATGTCAAATCAGCACAAGCCACTTGTGATAACCCAAGCACACCCATCGCGGTGACCACACTCAGTACACTTGTTTTTAGTTTATTAGTCTGAATCAGATGGAAACGGTTTGGCATATGAGCCCTCTTTATTTAGGATAGTACTGAGTTTGAGATAGCACTGCTGTTTGCATAACGCTACAATAATGGCACTTATCATACTATATCCATTCAACATTCAACCAGCTCTCTTACCTTTCATCAATAAACACGATAGCGGGGCGTAACACAAGCATGATAAGACCGACAAATCAGCACGGCGGTATCGGATACCACGCCTTAAAAGCCGATAACACCCTATCATCAGTCTATTATGATATAGATTTAGCCAAACTAAATCACTTTTAAGTCACTAAAAAAAGGGGAGCTAAGCGGCTCAAATAACTAACTAAGCGGCTCAAATAAGAAGTATTCAGATAAAACGCTGCCATATAAATAATGGATAAGCAGTTGATACTACTATAAATAACCTATACTCACTATCGGTACAAAGACACGCTTACTTTTCACATTGGCGGCTGATTATGATAAAATATGCCACCCATTAATGGGCTACCTCGCTATATTTTTAGTCAATCATGGATCATCGCTTATGAGTGTTTCTGTATTTAATCCCCGCATTGAGGGCGTCGTTGACGCTGCCGCCGCTTCTTCATTGACACTCACAGAGCCCAGTTCCGTAACCGCGCCAGTGCTGACATCGGACAAGCCAATGGCTGTCAAAAAAGTCTTTATCGCCACCCAAGGCTGTCAGATGAACGTCTATGACTCTGACAAAATGCTCGATGTACTGGGTGATTCGCACGGTATGGAAGTCACCTATGATATTGATGAGGCGGACGTACTGCTGATGAATACCTGCTCCATCCGCGAAAAGGCGCAAGAAAAGGTATTCTCAGAACTCGGTCGCTGGCGTAAATTAAAAGAAAAACGTCCTGATTTGGTAATTGGTGTCGGTGGCTGCGTCGCCTCTCAAGAAGGCGATAATATCCAAAAGCGCGCGCCGTTTGTCGATATGGTCTTTGGTCCGCAAACCTTGCACCGTTTGCCAGAGTTGTATGATCAGTCTAACGAGCAAAAAGATATTGCGCCCAAAAATCGTATCGGCACTATTGATATCTCCTTTCCCAGTATTGAGAAGTTTGACTTTTTACCTGAACCCAAAGTTGACGGCTATAAAGCCTTTGTGTCCATCATGGAAGGCTGCTCAAAGTATTGCTCATTTTGCG
>DAIPIF010000122.1:0-6170 GCA_036770925.1 Psychrobacter sp. | reverse complement strand
GCGGTCAAGCAGGGCAAATAGTTCACGCTGAAAGTGTCGCGCATCTGCCTGCACGCGCGCCGATTACGCTGCCGTTTGCCAAAGTACGCTCGGTCATCGGTATCGAGATTGAACCTGAAGTGATGGCGTGTATTTTGACTCAATTGGGCTTTATCGTTGAGCAGCAAGAGCGCGCACTGCGGTGCACGCCGCCCTCGTATCGCTTTGATATGTATATCTGCGAGGACTTGATTGAAGAGATTGCGCGTATTTATGGCTATGATAATATCCCCAGCACCTTGCCGCATCTGCAAGTGAGCATGGATTATGATGATACTGCCGATTTGACCCATGAGATGAAATTGGCACTGGTTAATAGCGGCTACATGGAAGCGATTAGTTTTAGCTTTAGTGATGCTAAGTTAGAGGCTTTGCTTGATGACGCGGCATTAGGAGCCGTCTTGGCACTGGCAAATCCTATCTCAAGCGATTTGGCAGTGATGCGCCGTACCTTATTATCTAGTCTGCTACCGTGTGTACAATATAACCTTAACCGTCAGCAGCCGCGGATACGTTTTTTTGAGACCGGTCTCAGCTTTGTCGGTCATAGCATCAGTGATTTGGTGCAGACGCCTAGCATTGCCTTAGTCGCCGTGGGTGATATTTGGGATGAGCAAGCCTATCAAAACCGTGCGCTTGATTTTTATGACCTCAAACATGACGTTGAGCAATTGTTCCCAGCGCTCATTGATGGCGCGCGTATCCGCTATGAGCGCAGCAACTTAGCGTTTTTGCACCCCGGTCAAAGCGCCAAGCTCTACATTGATGAGCACTATGTCGGCTGGCTCGGACAGCTGCACCCGAATACTGCCAAACAGCTTGATTTGCCTGCGACATGGGTGGCGCAGTTGTCTTTAGCGCCGTTACTGAACCTTGCTCGTGAGCAGCAGGCGATAGCCACGCCCAGTAAATTCCCCCAAGTGCGCCGTGATATTGCAATCTTGATAGACAGTGATATCAGTTTACAAACCTTGCAGACCACCATTCGTCATGCCGCTGGTGATTTACTCACTGATTTATGGCTGTTTGATGTCTATCAAGGCGACAAAGTACCGGCAGGACAGCGCTCTTTGGCGTTTGCCTTGATTTGGCAGGACAGCCAGCAAACCCTATCCGATGAATTGGTAAAAGCCGCGACGGATAAGGTCATCAGCGCCCTCACAACCCAGCATCAGGCACAACTGCGCGATCATTAATAAAAAGGGCACACGCCATACTAAAATGAATAAGGTATAGCCTTGTTAATAGTAAGGCTATACACTGTGATTATAGTATAAAGACAGCTAACTGATTATTAATAAAGCATTTTATAGTCAATTTTATCAAAAACTTCTATAAAAACCCTTTATAATAATCAGCATTATTTTTGTAATGCCGCTATACGATATCACCCCAATTTTATTCATATTGCCAAAGATAGTATAGGAGTCGTACTGTGAGTACCCTAACCAAGTCAGACATGATTGAACACTTGATGCAACAGCTCAGCCTCACTCGCCAAGATAGCCGCTGTTTGGTGGAGAATTTTTTTGATGAGTTATCAGACAACCTCATAGAAGGTAAAGAAGTCAAGCTTTCAGGGTTTGGTAACTTTGAGCTCAAAGATAAAAACAGCCGCCCAGGGCGCAACCCAAAGACGGGCGAGCCGGTGGATGTTTCTGCCCGTCGCGTTGTGACCTTTAAAACTGGTCAAAAATTCCGTCAAAAAGTCGATGAGCGCTTATTTGAGGCTTAAAAACTGGCGTGATAATACCCCTTTTTTAGAATAAGGCTTTACGCTTCTTATCATGCGACTGGTATCTTATTATCATTTATATCTCTCCCTCTCGTTATTTTAATAAGCAACCTGCGAGTGGCAGTTTGCTTATTAAAAAACGCTCTGCTCATATTATCTCGTTAATATTCCCTATATCAGTCAATATTTCCTATATCAAGGGACGGTAGCATTGACGGGTTTCGTTTCAGTTAATTTTTTAATAAATATTAAGCGACTATGCGCTTAAATAAACCATCTATACTAAACAATACTATCCTGATATATCAATGTCTGATATAACAATATCTAAGGATCTATGATAGGGTGATAACATGAATGCCAATGACATATTTAGAAAAAGTGCCTTAGGTCACCAAGAAATTAAGAACCAAGGACAAGGGGTTTTGCCACGTGAGGTCAGAACTCTGCTTATTCTGATTGATGGCAAAAAACCTTATCAGCATTATATAGATTTACTCGATAATAGCCCCATGTTTGCTGATTTTGGTGGCGTCGTGCCTTTATTTGAATTGCTGATTGATTTTCAATGCATCGAGCTGGTGGAGACCGAGAGCCGCACTATCTCAGCGCCATCTTTAGATTCTACCAGCACACCGACAGCGCCTCGCCCAATGAGTACCGCCGCCGTTCGTAATGAGCAACCTCTTGAAGTGGCAAGCGATAAAGAAGCTGAATTTGAGAAAACCTTTAATACTCAGTCTTCAACGGATAGCCGCTTGGTGGCAAATACTGCAACACCCTCCTATCCTGACGCCCACTATGAAGCGTTAAAATCAGAATTAGCCACGCATATCGAAAAGAACGCCCCACTTGAAGAAGCGTGGGGTCATTTATTGAACCTAGAGCAATGCCGCAACAGCTCAGAGTTATTGGCATTGGCTCGCGATATTCAAAACGCTAATAGCGCCACGTTATCGCGCAGTATGAGCGAGTTTTTTACTCGAATAAATCGCTATCTATAATGCCCTCAGTGCAGCCGATGCCGCCGCGCTTTGGTCGAGATATTTTATCAAAATTCAGCAACAACGGAGTACTTAATGGGATTAGTCGAACAGTCCGAGGCGAATAACGCACACTTGCAAGATGGCGAACATATTATCGTACGCCTGACTTATATCAGTCGATATAACGAGGATAATGAAAATGGGGAAGTCACACGCATCCTAGCGCAAGCCCAGAAAAACAATGAACGTAACGGCATCACTGGCGCTTTGATATTCAATCACAACTACTTTTTACAAAGTATTGAAGGCTCACGTCCGATTATTAATGGATTATTACGTAAACTGATTAAGGATACGCGCCATTCTTCACTACAAGTGGTTGAATGTTGTGACATTACAGAACGACAGTGGAGCCAATGGTCCATGAATTACTTGATACCAAGTGATGACAATAAAGGCTTGGCTCTAAAGTACTCGACAGGGACGCAGTTCAATCCTTATTTGATGAGCAGTAAGCAAGTCATGATGTTCATTGATGCCCTATCAGCCTTACAGGCGCAAGAACAACAACAAAAAGCCTTAGCAGCAAAAAAGAAATCTTGGTTTTCAATAGGCTAGATTGACTCAATACAATAAATATGAGAGATAAAATATGGCACAATTAACTTCAGATGCTCACTTTTTAGTGAGTATGACTTATGCTAGCCGAGCAAATCCTGACGTTTCTGCAACAGATTTTAATGCAATTTTACAGCAGGCACAAAAAAACAATACCGCCAATGGTATTACGGGGATGCTGATTTTTAATAAAAGTTATTTTTTGCAAACCATCGAAGGACCGAGAGCGCAAATTAATCGATTATTATATAGCCTCATTGCCGATCAGCGCCATCATGATTTACAGCTTATCGAAAATCATGAAATCAAGCACCGAGAGTGGGCTCAGTGGTCAATGAACTATGCGTCTCCTACCGAAGATAATGCGGCCATTTATCTAAAATATTCAACCACGACTGATTTTAATCCTTACTTATTAAATGCTGAGTCCGCGATTGAGTTAATGCGTGAACTGAGCCGTCAAAAAACTGCCTAACTCATAAATAAGACATAAAAAAAGAGAGCGGTTAGGCTCTCTTTTTTATGGTAGCAAGTTTTATTATTTATATAATAATAGAACTTATTACTCAGCAACAACTGTGTCAGCTGCTTCAACAGCAGTATCAGTTTCGCTAGCGATATCCATGCTAGTCGTTGCGCCGCCATCAACAGGAACTTCAGCGTCGATTTCGTCAGTTGCAGTTTCAACTTGTGCTACAGCGATATCCGCTTCAGCAGCTTCTACAGCTTCAACAGCTTCTTCAGTAACAACTTCGCCTTCAGCAGCAGCATCGTCAAGCTCTACAGCTGCGTCTTGTACTTCTTCTTGAGCATCAGATAAAGACTCAGCAGCGTTTTCAGTTTTGCTATCACAGGCAGTCATGCCCATAGCTGCAGTCATGATACCAGCAAGAGCAAGTAATTTAAGGTTCATACGGTATTCTCCAGAAAATGAAATGAGCAGTAGCCACGACAAAAGGTTGAACATCCAATACAATCTGGAGGTCAACTAATCTTAGTTACAGCTACTCAGCTTTCGTGTATTCTACCTGTTCTTTTTATAAAAGAAAAGCATTAATACCATTAAGTAACAATAAAGTAGCAAATAGTAGTGCAAAATCGCATTTTACTCTATGTTCTTACCTAGCATATGATAACAGGTTACGTATAATCAAGGAAAATAAGCATTCTACTGACCCGCTTATGCAATATACAGCGTATTTTTAAGGACAATACTATGAAATGGCAAGATAGAGAAGGTAGCTCTAACGTACGCACGAGTGGCAGTGGCGGTAAGTTGATGGGTGGGGGTATTGGCGGTATTATTATCGCCGGTATTTTGTGGTTGGTGTTTGGGATGGATCCAATGTCAGCCCTGCAGACGGGTCAAAAGGTAACCGGTGGCGATAGTAACACTACCGAAGTGGCAACTGATAATGACCGTGATACTCGCTTTGTGCAAGTAGTGCTTGCCGATACAGAAGCGGTGTGGCACCAAGTATTTCAAGAGGGCGGACAAAGCTATCAAGAGCCCTCATTGGTGCTGTTTAATGGACAGGTCAATTCCGCTTGTGGTAGTGCAACGTCGGCTACCGGTCCTTTTTATTGCCCTGGTGACCAAACGGTCTATTTGGATACCTCGTTTTTTGTGGAGATGCGTCAAAATCTGGATATTGCTGGAGATATACAAGGCTCAGGTGATAGTGAAAATCAAGGCAAAGCTGGGGATTTTGCGCAGGCGTATGTCATCGCCCATGAAGTGGGTCATCACGTACAGACCTTATTAGGTATTAGCCAACAAGTGAGCGAGGCGAGCCGTCAAGTCACTCGCACGCAGGCCAATAAATTGTCAGTGTTGCAAGAGCTGCAAGCGGACTGTTTTGCGGGGGTTTGGGCCAATCGTAATCAGCAACGGGTACAGTTCTTGGAGGCAGGTGATATCGATGAGGCATTGAATGCCGCCAGTCAAATTGGTGATGACCGTTTGGCACGGGCGAGTGGAGGTTCAGTAGTACCTGATAACTTCACCCACGGCACCAGTCAGCAACGCGTCACTTGGTTTACGCGTGGGCTTGAAAGTGGCAATGTACAAGCCTGTGATACTTTTAGCGGCGCTTTATAAGCACATGATAAAGCTAGCACTTATACAGTGACTATCGAGAGACAAAAAAGCCACTGAATCCTCAGTGGCTTTTTTTGCTATTAGTGCCATAACAATAGCGGTATAAAAAGAAGCTTATCATTCAATAAGGTTCTATTTATAAGGTTCTATCTATTATCGATGATATAACCACCAGCACCGCCTAAGGCTGCGCCAGCTAGTGCACCGCGAGCGATATCTTTGCTATCGCCTTTACTTCTAATAAGGGCACCCGCAACCGCGCCCGCACCCGCACCTTTAGCGGTGTTACTGACGTTGCCGTTATAGCCGCCTGTTGAGTTACAACCGGTCATAATTAAAGCAGAACTGGTAATAGCAGTCATTACGATGGTTTTAGCAAATTTCATATTATCACCTGTTAAGTAAGTTATCAAAATTGAGATGCTGCTGTTATTGAATGACTGTTTATCAAAGCAATTTTTTATCAAAATAATACTAAAAATTCTGCCTGTTAACCGTTTATTCATAAAGCATATTTATACTGGGTTTAATAGTAGCTTATTTATTCAAGAGCAGTCGTAGTAAAAGCGCTAAGCTTTGCAAATAAGTTGTAATTTATGTTGCGCCACTGTGTCACAAGTAGGGCATGTGGATAGTTTACTGGTATTAACTCGGCTAATACGCTAACGGTTTAGGGCTAATCAGAGCGGTT
>DAIPIF010000121.1:0-6196 GCA_036770925.1 Psychrobacter sp. | reverse complement strand
TATGATTGCCCTCACCACGGCTACGGTCGCCGCGGTGGTCATTGCCGCCGGCAAGCCAACCGTTATGGCGGTAGATTTCGTTGCTGCCTCGCCTTGGAATATGGCAACCTTAGGCTTTATTGTGGCATTAATGGGCTGGATGCCAGCGCCACTTGAATTTGCGGCAATTACCTCGATGTGGACGTCCGCCAAAAGAAAAACCGACAATACCACCCGCCGCCAAGGGGTGCTGGATTTTAATGTCGGTTATATGGTGTCGGCGGTTTTGGCGTTATTTTTCTTAGCGCTCGGGGTGTTTGTGCAGTATGGTTCAGGGCAAGAGATTGAGCTGGTCGGCGGCGCTTATATCAATCAGCTGATCAATATGTATACCGCCACTATCGGTGAGTGGTCAAGATTGCTGGTCGCCTTTGTCGCCTTTATGTGCATGTTTGGCACCACCATCACCTGCGCCGATGGCTATGGACGCGCTAATGCGGAGTGCTGGCGGCTGCTCAAAGGTGAGAGTGAGATTAGCAAAAAGCAAGTCGCCTTTTGGACAACTTACGCTATCGGTGGCGGCTTAGTGATTATCACTTTCTTTACCGGTCAATTGGGCGCGATGCTAAAATTTGCGATGATATCCGCCTTTGTCTCAGCGCCTATTTTTGGTTGGCTTAATTACTCTTTAGTGACAAAGCACAAAAAACTCTCCGCTGGCATGAATGCTTTAGCGATTGCGGGCTTGATATTCTTGGGCGGTTTTGCAGTATTATTCCTCGCCAATCTTGCGGGCATCTTTGGCTAAGCGGGCTTAATACCTGCTTAACCCCTCGGTTTAATTTAACACCTCTGCCTATTCATGGCAGGGGTTTTTTATTGACGAGCAAAAATGCGCTGAAAATAATTCAGTCTCAGCAAATCAGCAACGTTACAATAAAAATGTAACAAAGTGTAAAAACCACTGGCTACTTGGCTGCTGGGTTGTTATCAAACTGAATAATAGAGGCAGCAAATCAACGTTTAATGGATATTAGTATTCATAATATGAATACTTTAAGTAAAAATGAGTGATTCATTATAAAAATTAAGCAATCAATCATAAATAGCCCTTTAAAAGTAAGGCAATTACCTATAGTCTAAGCCTATACAGGCACGGTTTATAAGCAATCATGAGACCTTATGAGCCCTAAGCGTTGCCTTCTCTCTGTATAAGCTACCTCAATAAAGGACTATCAAATGACTCACCCTTCAGCTGGCGCACGTTTTCGCAGTGCTATGGCACAGAAAAACACTCACAATCTTCCCCTACAAATTGTCGGTACAATTAATGCTTATACCGCGATGATGGCGACCCAAGTCGGTCATCAAGCGCTTTATTTATCAGGCGCTGGGGTGGCAAACGCCTCATTTGGCTTACCTGATTTGGGTATGACTAGCCTTGATAACGTCTTAGAGGATGCGCGCCGTATCACTGACGCGGTGGATACGCCTTTATTAGTCGATATCGATACCGGTTTTGGCGGTGCTTTTAACATCGCGCAAACCATCCGCAAAATGGAAAAAGCCGGCGTGGCAGCGGTACATATCGAAGACCAAGTCGCCCAAAAACGCTGTGGTCATCGCCCTAATAAAGAAATCGTCAGCATCACTGAGATGGTTGACCGTCTAAAAGCGGCACTCGATGCCAAAACGGATCCTGATTTTGTGGTCATGGCGCGTACTGATGCGTTATCAGTCGAGGGTTTAGACGCTGCGGTTGAGCGTGCGGTTGCTTTTGCCGAGGCCGGCGCAGATATGATTTTTGCAGAAGCCTTGACCGATATCGAGATGTATCGTAAATTTACCGACGTGCTTGATATTCCTGTATTGGCAAATATGACCGAATTTGGTCAGACTGATCTGTATACCACTGAGCAGCTGCATGGCGTTGGCGTGCAAATGGTACTGTATCCGCTATCAGCCTTCCGTGCGATGAATAAAGCGGCACTCAATGTCTATCAGCATCTATTAGATGATGGCACTCAGGATAATGTTGTCGATACCATGCAAACTCGGATGGAATTATATGACTTCTTGAACTATCATGAGTTTGAGCAAACGCTTGATAAGCTGTTTGCTGACAATAAATAAAGCGCTAAACGCTTTCAGTGTCCATGAGTTTCATAAGGCATTTAGGGCGATTTTTATCCCGTTTTTTAATATTCCTACTGTATTTAGCACACTGCCGGCATTAGCGCTTGGCAGTGTGTTTAGCATAAGCCTACGGATAAGTGCCCTAACTCAGCCGATGAATAGTGAATTGCAGCGCTGTAATATTGATTTAGATAGGTCTGAATTTAGATAGTTATTATGTTAGTCTTTTATATTGGTTTTACCTGAGATTACTGCTTTATTTAACTGGCTTTTAGCGGTTAAATTAACTATTAATTATTAAATTTTTATTGTTAATCAATCACCACCACGCTACCAACAAAAGGAATGTCATCATGGCAGCAAAAAAAGAACTCTCAGGCGCAGGACTGCGCGGTCAAGTCGCTGGTAAAACAGCACTATCAACGGTCGGAAAATCAGGCTCAGGTCTGACTTACCGCGGTTATGATGTCTCAGAGCTTGCAGACAAATGTATCTTTGAAGAAGTGGCGTACTTGCTGCTTTATGGCAATTTGCCCACCCAAAGTGAGCTTGATGCTTATCAAGCCAAACTCAAAACCATGCGCGGACTACCACAAGCGCTAAAAGATGTGCTTGAGCGTATTCCTGCCAGCGCCCATCCGATGGATGTACTGCGCACCGGTTGCTCAATGCTTGGTAACCTTGAGACAGAGACCGATTTTTCTCAAGAGAACGATAAAACCGATCGTATGCTTGCGGTATTCCCCTCGATTATTAACTACTGGTATCGTTTCAGCCATGACGATGTCCGCATCGAGACTGAAACCGATGATGACACCATTGGCGGTCATTTCTTGCATCTGCTCAAAGGTGAGAAGCCTAATGAGCTGCATGAAAAAGTCATGAACGTCTCGCTTATCTTGTACGCTGAGCACGAGTTCAACGCCTCGACCTTTACCGCGCGCGTTTGTGCCTCTACCCTATCTGATATTCACTCTTGCATCACAGGCGCGATTGGTTCGCTACGTGGCAACTTGCATGGCGGCGCTAATGAGGCGGCGATGGATATGATTCAAGACTTCAAATCAGCCGATGAAGCTGAAGAAGAAATGATGGCAATGCTGGCACGTAAAGATAAAATCATGGGCTTTGGTCATGCCATCTATAGCGAATCTGATCCGCGTAACGTGGTCATTAAAGGCTGGGCTGAGAAGCTGGGTAAAGACGTTGGTGACGAAGTACTTTATCCTGTATCCGTACGCTGTGAAGAAGTCATGTGGCGTGAAAAGAAATTGTTCTGTAATGCGGACTTTTTCCATGCCTCAACCTATAACTTTATGGGCATTCCAACCAAACTATTCACGCCGATTTTTGTCTGCTCGCGCCTAACTGGTTGGGCAGCTCACGTGTTTGAGCAACGCGCTAATAACCGTATCATTCGCCCAAGTGCCGAATATACCGGTGAAGAGCTGCGCCCTGTACCAGAGATGAGCGCGCGTTAATACTTTTTAGCAACAGCTCAAAAAGTAGCTTTGTAGGGTGTGCCGCGCGCCCCTTTATCATGACGTCTTAGATAAAGGGGCGTAAAATGCACCCTACAATTCATTTTCAGTCCTCTAGTACATTCATTTAGCAAAGTCTATTAACCCTAATAATTTTTGCTAAATGAATGATCTTTGACCGCCTCTCTTAATCCCTCTCACTCATAAAGGAAAGCACGCCATGAGCACTGACAGCAAGCAGCCTTTAACGCAAGTTAATCCGCAAACCATGAACGATAAGTACAAAAAACCGCTACCTAATACCGATTTGCACTTTTTTGATGTTGAGCAAGCGATTAATGATATTGAGCCGGGCGCTTATGCCAAATTGCCGTTTAGCTCAAAGGTTTTGTGTGAAAACCTCGTGCGCCGTTGCCCGCCAGAGGATTTAACGGATGCGCTGAAGCAGCACATTTACCGTAAGCAAGACCTTGATTTTCCATGGTATCCTGCGCGTGTCGTCTGCCATGACATCTTAGGTCAGACCGCTTTTGTTGATTTGGCAGGTTTGCGTGATGCAATCGCAGCCGAAGGCGGTGACCCCTCCAAAGTCAATCCTATCGTACCGACCCAGTTGATTGTTGACCATTCATTAGCGGTTGAGCATGCCGGCTTTGAAGAAAACGCCTTTGAGAAAAACCGCGCGATTGAAGAGCGCCGTAATGAAGACCGTTTTCACTTTATCAACTGGTGTCAGTACGCCTTTGATAACGTCAACGTGGTACCTCCTGGCAACGGCATCATGCACCAAATTAACCTTGAGAAAATGTCGCCTGTCGTGCAAGTGGTTGCCAACCAAGATGGCGATGCAATTGCGTTCCCTGATACGCTTGTCGGTACCGATAGCCACACGCCGATGGTTGATGCCCTTGGCGTTATCTCAATCGGTGTTGGCGGTCTAGAAGCTGAAAGCGTGATGCTCGGTAACCCGTCCTATATGCGCCTGCCAAACATCATCGGTGTTGAGCTGACAGGTAAATTGCAAGAAGGCATTACAGGTACGGATTTAGTATTGGCAATGACCGAGTTCTTACGTGATGAAGGCGTGGTATCGGCGTACCTAGAATTTTATGGTGAAGGCGCACGCAATCTCACCGTCGGTGACCGTGCCTCTATCTCTAACATGACGCCAGAATATGGTGCAACCGCCGCGATGTTCTCAATCGACGAGCAAACGATTGATTATCTGCGTCTGACCGGTCGTACTGAGCAACAAATCAAAACCGTTGAAGCTTATGCCAAACAAGCCGGTTTGTGGGCAGATAGCATGGTAGCAGCAGAGTATGACCGTGTGCTGCGTTTTGATTTATCAAAAGTCGTGCGTAATATCGCCGGTCCCTCACGTCCGCATGCGCGCGTATCGACCACTGATTTGGTTGCTGAGGGTATCGCTCACGGCGAAGGTGACAAATTACCTGAACCCAAAGATGGCTTGATGCCAGATGGCGCGGTAATTATCGCCGCTATTACCAGCTGTACCAACACCTCAAACCCACGCAACATGGTTGCCGCGGGTATCGTGGCGCGTAATGCAGTCGAAAAAGGCTTAGTGCGTAAACCTTGGGTGAAGTCTTCATTAGCACCCGGTTCTAAAACCGTTAAACTCTATTTAGAAGAAGCCAAATTATTACCAGAGCTGCAAAAACTGGGCTTTGACGTCGTTGCCTTTGCCTGTACCACTTGTAACGGTATGAGCGGTGCGCTCGATCCAAAAATTGAGCAAGAAATCATCGAGCGTGACCTATTTAGCACCGCGGTGTTATCGGGTAACCGTAACTTTGATGGGCGTATCCATCCTTATGCCAAGCAAGCGTTCCTCGCCTCGCCGCCACTGGTTGTGGCTTATGCTATTGCTGGTAATATCCGTTTTGACATCGAAAAAGACTCACTGGGTAAAGACCAAAACGGCAATGATGTGTATTTAAAAGACATCTGGTTTGATGATGCCGAAGTCGATGCTATCGTTAAAGCATCGGTGAAGCCTGAGCAATTTAACCAAGTGTATATCCCGATGTTTGATGAAGCCAAATCAGATGCAGGTCGTAATGAAGCCTCGGTCATTGATCCACAATATGACTGGCGTGAGCTGAGTACTTATATTCGCCGTCCGCCATATTGGGAAGGCAAAATGGCGGCAATGAACAAGCTAAAAGGCATGCGCCCATTAGCCGTACTCGGTGATAACATCACTACTGACCATTTATCACCCTCTAACGCCATTATGGGTGAATCCGCGGCTGGCGAGTATCTCGATACCATGGGCTTGCCAAGCGAAGACTATAACTCGTATGCCACCCATCGCGGCGATCACTTAACCGCACAACGTGCCACTTTTGCCAATCCAAAGTTATTGAATGAGATGGTACGTGATGAAGACGGTAACGTCATTCAAGGCTCGCTGGCTCGGGTGGAGCCTGAAGGTCAAGTCATGCGCATGTGGGAGGCGATTGAAACCTATATGAATCGTGACCAACCGCTGATTATTATCGCAGGCGACGGCTATGGTCAAGGCTCAAGCCGTGACTGGGCTGCTAAAGGCGTGCGTTTGGCAGGGGTTGAAG
>DAIPIF010000120.1:0-6286 GCA_036770925.1 Psychrobacter sp. | reverse complement strand
AGTGCGGTGTCACTCATGACCGCGATATTAATGCGGCAAAAAATATTCTCGCGCTTGGGCTTGAGCGTCTAGCAGTAGGAATCCCCTCCGTTTAGGGAGGGGAGGAAGTCAAGCCATTAAATTCGGAAATAAGCTGCGTAATGCCGTGACGATAATCTCGATAGACACTGCCGCCAATAACATCCCCATAATTCGACTCATAATATTAAGCCCCGTATCACCGAGCAAGCGGCTGATGCGTCCTGCTGCCATCAAGGATAAATAACAAAATAGGCTGATTAATAAGCCTGCAATAATCACTGCAGAAACTTGCAGCACACCAGAGGTTTGTGAGGAATAAATAATGACGGTCGAGATGCCGCCCGGACCGATCATCATTGGGATAGCAAGCGGCACGACCGCAGCGGCAGTAGTGGGCGGCTCATCTTGTACATGATCAACATCGAAGTTTTCTTGGTCAGGTTTAGCCGGATTACCTTCACCATTCATCATATTAAGGGCAATTAAAAACACCAAAATACCCCCTGCCAGCTGAAATGAGCCGATAGAGATACCAAGCATCCTAAGCAGCGTCTCACCTGCCACAGTAAAAAAGGTAATGGTAATAAAAATCGTCAAACAAGCGATACGCGCCACTTTACGTCGATTAATCATCGAGTAGCCGCGGGTCAAATTCAAAAATAGCGTCAAAGCACTAAAGGGGTTAATCAGTACCACGAAGGCTAAGATAATTTTGATAATTTCAGTATTCACTGACCACTCACTTATCTATGGATGACACTTAGCAAAAAGATAAGGTCATCGTGCAAGTGCAGCGATGACCCTTATCTATTTAGTTTATTTAGCCCACTAGTGGCTAATGGCAGCATTGTAACATAGACAGATAACTGAATAAAATCATTACCTTTGCTTAATCTTTAGCGCTGTATTCATACCAAAGAATCAGGCTATGACTTAAAATTAAACGCTAAAATCCAGTCCAATATCTAGTGCAGTGGTACTGTGAGTGAGATAGCCCATGGCAATAAAGTCAACGCCTGTTTTGGCAACTGCTTGTACACTGGCAGGCGTGATGCCACCTGACGCTTCAGTTTTGGCGCGTCCTTGGCACATAGCCACCGCTTGCACCAATATCTCCGGTGACATATTATCGAGTAACACCAAGTCAACACCGGTCTCTAAGGCTAACGCCAATTGGTCTAAATTATCCACCTCAACCTCAATCGGTATCAGATGTCCGGCAAAATCTTGCGCTTGCTTGATGGCAGCGGTGATATCACCTGCAATAGCAATATGATTGTCTTTGATTAAAATCGCATCGTCCAAACCTAAGCGATGATTACGCCCACCGCCGCAGCGTACCGCGTACTTTTGTACCACTCGCAGACCTGGAATGGTTTTGCGGGTACAGGTGATTTGCGCCGGATAATCCGCCACACTATCGACGATATCGCGTGTGGCGGTCGCAATACCACTGAGATGGGTCAAAAAGTTTAAGGCGGTGCGCTCAGCGGTCAATAAATGCCGTGCATTACCACTGACTGTCGCCAATACCGTATCAGCGCTGACGCTTTCGCCATCGACAACTTGCGCTTCAAACTCAATATGGGCATCAACCATACTAAATGCCAAACGCGCCAAATCCATGCCACAAATCACGCCCGCTTGCCGTGCTTTGATTTGTAGTTGCGCCTGCATCGTCGCTGGAATGGTCGCTTGTGAGGTCACATCACCACGGCGACCTAAATCTTCTGTCAAGGCGCTGATGACCACTGGTTTTAGCAACACCTCATCTAATGCTGGCTGCATTTTATTTGTCATGTTAGACCCTTAGTTTATGATTAATAACTGTTATTTATGGACAATACTATTCTATATAAGCTCAAAATGAGCATAAATATAACGTAGATTTGGGGTGCTCGCAAGAAAAACTTCTAGTCAGCATACCGAGTGCTATGGCAGTCGTTTTGCATCAAGCGACAATAGCGTTATTTGCGTTTGGGCAATTTACTGTCCATTAATAAGCTTTGCAGCTCAATATCATGGCAAAATCGATACAGCTTGGCAGGACGTCCGCGCTTAGCGTTACTACTCTCGCCTGTAGGCATCACAAGGTTTTGCGAATCCAATAAGCGGCGGAAGTTTTGCTTGTGCAAACGCGTCCCTGATAAGGCTTCGATGCTTTGTTGCAGCTCTGATAAAGTAAAGGTATCAGGCATCAAACCAAAGATAAGTGGACGATACTCTATCTTGGCACGAATCCTTGAAATAGCGGTGGCAATCACCCGCCGATGGTCATAATACATCGGCACACCCATCATCTGCGACCAGTTTTTGGGTAATTTATTAGGCTGATAATGCGGCGATTCAGGAATGAGTCCCGCTTCATAAAGCATCTCATAACGCAGTAGCACATGCTCTGCGACCCATTTGTTATTTATCTCATCTGTACCTTTATTACTGTCGCTATCCTTGCTGAGACCCCAACACAAACCGATACGCTGATGGCGGCGCTGTTTTATCGTTGCATCAGACGCATTCTCCGCCCATGCCCATAATGTTGGCAGCAGGCTATCTGTAATCATCGGCGGCATACCCTGCAAATGATTCTCCCATGGAAAATAGTCATACCACTCACGCCAAATGGCTTGGCTTGGGCGCTGCTGCATTTGCATTTCTTGCACCAATCCCAAATAGCTGACATAGACCAATGCATGACCCTCAATATTGCGCCTATTGGTATCCACAAAGGTATAAAGCTGCTCAAGATAGCCCAGCGGCTGATGGGTTTGTTCCTCAACCCACTGGCGCACGCCCGCCTGCAGTGAGCGATGCAAAGGCGTCAGGGGTCCATTAGGCAGCAGCTTACCTTGGTCAACCGTAAGCACACGGGCAGTATGGTCTGTAATCGCAATCAGCACCGCCACCACTTCGGTGGTACCACTGCCCTGCTGATGCGCATGTGAATAAGACAAGGTCATGTTTTTATGATTATCCTCTTAGAGTCTATTTATATAAAGCTGGTTTATTAAATTGAATATTCAAGTCGCCCTACTGAACAGGTCATAAAACCTAGTATAACGTGAATCGGTCGGTGGTAGCAGCGCATTAAAAAAACTAAATATAACGGCAATATCTATTCAATTTATAAAAAAACTTGTATTTATACTCATAATGAGCATAATTAAAGCACTTATTCATTTATTGATTTAACTTTTTTCTGATTTCTCTTATTTTACTCATTATTAGCAACCTACTGTTAATCGCTACTCTCATTATATTTAAGGCTTATCTATGACCACTTATCCCTATGATGCGCCCTCGTTAAGCGCTGATAAACGCCATGCTACCGCGCTAAATATCGAATATGCCAAAGCTAAGATACCTGCCGATTTACCACGCTCCAAGCGTTTGGCTATTGAGGAGCATATCAAGCAATTATTAATAGATAATAATGCGGTACTGGTCGCGCATTATTATGTTGACCCGTTTATTCAAGATTTGGCACTGGCAACCGGTGGCTGTGTTGGTGATTCATTAGAGATGGCGCGTTTTGGACAAGCGCACAGCGCGCAGACGCTAGTGGTGGCAGGTGTACGCTTTATGGGTGAATCGGCAAAGATACTCAGTATGGAAAAAACGGTATTGATGCCAGATTTAGAAGCAGAATGCTCGCTTGATTTGGGCTGCCCTGCTGATGAATTTGCCGCGTTTTGTGATGCGCATCCTGAGCGCACGGTGGTGGTTTATGCCAATACTAGCGCAGCGGTCAAAGCACGCGCCGATTGGGTGGTCACCTCTTCAGTTGGCATCGATATCGTGCGTCATTTGCATGCCCAAGGCGAGCCTATTATTTGGGGCCCTGACCGTCATTTGGGTAAATATATCGCGCGCGAAACTGGCGCGGATATGCTGCTGTGGCAAGGCTCTTGCATGGTACATAATGAGTTTAAGGCGACTGAGCTTGAGCAACTCAAAGCCGAGCATCCAGAGGCAAAAGTATTGGTGCATCCTGAATCACCCGATAGCGTGGTGGCATTGGCGGATGTGGTTGGCTCA
Source organism: Psychrobacter sp. (assembly GCA_036770925.1). Lineage (GTDB taxonomy): Bacteria > Pseudomonadota > Gammaproteobacteria > Pseudomonadales > Moraxellaceae > Psychrobacter. Next base: position 2,227 of record DAIPIF010000120.1, on the reverse strand, counting down.
ACCAGTAAACTGCTCAAGTCCACTTATGAGATGGATGCTGATACCTTTATTGTGGCGACTGATTTGGGTATCTTGCATGAGATGCAAAAACGCTCACCCAATAAACGCTTTTTGGCAGCGCCCACCGCCGGCGAAAGCGCCAGTTGTAAAAGCTGCGCCTTTTGTCCATGGATGGCGATGAATGGTCTGCAAGGTATTGAGCAGTGCTTAACCCATCGAAGCGGTGAAATTCTACTGACCCCTGAGCTTGCCGCTGCCGCAAGTAAACCGTTACAGCGGATGCTTGATTTTGCCGAAAGCCAGCAACAGCGCGTCACTGCTAGTGGCGATATCGTCAAAGACCGCGCGCTATTTGCCAATGTCGGAGCGGCGTAACATGACTGCACCTCACGCGGCGCTACAGATGGAGACCATCAATACGGATGTGCTCATTATTGGCGCAGGGCTAGCAGGACTCAGCACCGCGCTTGCCTTGCCAAAATCGCTGCATATTACCCTCTTGAGTAAAGCGGCATTAGAGGTGTGCTCAAGCCATTACGCCCAAGGTGGTATCGCAGCAAGTTTGGATAAAAATGACAGCGTCAGCGACCATATCGCGGATACGCTCATCGCAGGTGCGGGGCTGTGCGTCAGTGCCAATACCGCGCATATCTTGGGCGCAGGACAATCAGCGATAAAATGGCTCTGCGCTCAAGGTGTGCCGTTTACCCAAAACTCTCAAACCTTGCCAGCCAATGACAATGAAACGACAGCTTATAAACCATCAAGCCTTAAAGCAAGCAATCTTAAAGCCATCCATATAGAAAACTTGCATCTCACCCAAGAAGGCGGTCATGGCTGCCGCCGCGTTGCCCATGCCGATGACGCCACGGGCAAGCATGTTATGCAAGCGTTGGCTATAAAGGCACAAGCAGCACCCAACATTACGATATTGCCTTATCATGAAGCCATACATTTACTCACAAAACCTGTCACTCATAGCTCAAAGCTTGCCCATTTAAACACCTCTCAATCAGATCCTACTAAACACTGCCAAGGTGCGGTGGTATTTGACCATACTCAGCAGCGGCAACTGACCTTTTATAGCGGCGCGGTGGTGCTTGCTAGTGGCGGCTTAGGGCAACTATTTAAGCGCGCTAGTGCGCCTAATGTCTGTGTCGGTGATGGCGTGATGATGGCTTGGCAAGCAGGTTGTCGCCTTGCCAATTTAGAATTTGTACAGTTTCATCCGACCGGCTTAGCCTTAGCGGACAGCAGCTTTTTGATATCTGAAGCCTTGCGCGGTGAAGGGGGACAGCTCTATTGTCCGCAGACTGGCACCCGCTTTATGCAAGATATCGACCCTCGCGCTGAGCTGGCACCAAGGGATATCGTAGCGCGGGCAATTAGCGAGCAAATTGATGTCAATGGGCTCGGCTATGTGCATCTTGATATTAGCCACTTGCCAAGCGATTTTATACGCCAGCATTTTCCGCAAATTTATCAAACCCTGCTTGATTTGGGTATTGATATCACCACCGACCCCATTCCTGTTGCCCCCACGGCGCATTATAGCTGCGGCGGCGTGGTGACTTGTGCTAATGGCTTGAGTGATGTGCAAGGGCTATATGCGGCGGGCGAAGTGGCTTACACGGGTCTGCACGGGGCTAATCGTTTGGCGAGTAATTCGTTATTGGAATGTGTGGTGGTCGGACGTAATATTGCCGCGCATTTGCCACGTTATTTGGCAGCGGCGACCCACTGGACAACCCCTGTATTAACCGATACGCAAACGATTAATATCAATCCAACTATTAACCAAGCTATTGGTCAAGCTATCAATCAAGCAGTTCATCCCTCTAAAATAAGCCATAACGATAGCCATAATATTAACATCATCAATAATAGCCGCGATAATAAGACAACTTTTAATAACACAGTAGCGAGCATCACCGCCCAACTAAAAGCCTTAATGACAAAGAACATGGGGATTATCCGTAGTGCCCCATCATTAGAGCAAGCGCTGATACAGATAAAACAATGGCAAAATGAGTGTTTTTATTTAACGAATAATGCGAATTTGCAATCCATACGCCAATTAACCCAGCAATTACAATTGGCAACGTTGGTCATTCAATCGGCTTATCAGCGTTATGAGAGTCGCGGCGGGCATTATCGATCAGATTATCCGCATTTAATGACCCAGCCTAAAGTAAGTATCATAGAGCCTTTAGCAAATGAGGTTTTT
>DAIPIF010000119.1:0-6319 GCA_036770925.1 Psychrobacter sp. | reverse complement strand
AGACGCTGGATATATTAGTCATGAACCTGTTTGGATTTTTATCAAATAATATCGCTATTGATCTCGGTACTGCGAACACCCTCATCTTTGTCCCTGGTAAAGGTGTGGTGCTCGATGAGCCGACTGTCGTTGCGCTACGCAGTAACCGTACCCAAAACCCTACTGTTGCGGCTGTCGGTATCGATGCCAAGCAAATGCTTGGTCGTACGCCGGCGAACATTACCGCGATTCGTCCTTTAAAAGATGGCGTGATTGCTGACTTTGAAGTGACCCAAAAAATGCTCAAGCATTTCATCACTAAGGTAAAAGCCAGACGCTTTATGGCACAGCCAAACGTGGTGGTTTGTGTCCCTTGCAAATCAACCTTAGTGGAGCGTAAAGCCATTCGTGAAGCGGTTTCCTCAGCGGGTGCGAGTAAAGTATTGTTGCTAGAGGAACCCATGGCAGCAGCAATTGGTGCAGGCATGCCCGTCCATGAAGCCAGTGGCTCAATGGTCGTTGACATCGGCGGCGGCACCACAGAGATTGCCGTTATTGCCCTCTCAGGCTGTGTCTATTCAGAGTCTATCCGTATCGGCGGCGATATGTTTGACGAGGCGATTATTAATCATGTGCGCCGCAATCATGGCTGTATCATTGGTGAAACCACGGCTGAGCGTATCAAGCAAGAAGTCGGTTCAGCGCTTGAAGATGACAAGGTATTAGAGGTTGAAGTTCGCGGTCGCAGCATGGCAGAAGGCGTGCCAAAAACCTTTAAAGTCAATTCACAAGAAGTGCAAAAAGCGCTCAATGACCCTATTAGTGGCATTGTCGCTGCCGTAAAAGTGGCGCTAGAGCAGACCCCGCCTGAGCTCTCATCGGATATCGCTGAGCGTGGTATTGTATTGACCGGTGGCGGCGCGCTACTACGGGATTTGGATAAGCTTATCTCCAAAGAGACCGGCTTGCCCGTTGCCGTTGCTGAAGACCCATTAACTTGTGTCAGCCGCGGCGGTGGTATCGCCCTTGATTTTATCAATAACAAAAGTCTCAATATGATTTTTGTCTAATTTTTAATCTCATTATTTAAACGATACCGATATAAATAGTGAAATTAAACTTAGCATCAATTTAAAAATAAGGCAGTCGTCAGGGCTGCCTTTGTGGTATTCAGCAAGTGCTAATCATTATAGTAAGATAATAAGAGAGTCAGTCAGTATGTTATATCCAGTGCTGCATCTTGATTAAATTGGATGTTTTATGATTCCCAGTATTTTTGCCCGTCAGCCATTATTACTTCGTAAGACTGCTATTGTATTAATAGCAGCGCTTATATTGATGTGGTTTGATAGCAAAAGTCCAGAATGGTTCAATCCTATCCGTAACACCAGTCATGCCGCAATGCAGCCTATTTATGAGTTTTCTTTATTGCCAAGCTATGCCGGACATTGGGCAAGTGGTAGCGCCCAGTCAAAAGAGGCGCTGCGCCGCGAAAACGTACAGCTCAAATCACAGCTGATTCACGCGCAAGCAAAACTGCAACAGCAAGATTATATTTTGGCACAAAACGCCCGCTTGCAAGGTATTTTGTCCACCACTAAGCCTGAGCAGTTCGATCTCAATTTAGCACAAGTTATCGGCACGGATACCAATTTACTCAAACAAATCGTGGTGTTAAATAAAGGCGCGCAAGCGGGCGTGCAAGTGGGACAGACGGTTATCGATGAAGACGGTATCTTGGGACAAATTATCAATGTCTATCCCAATACCAGCCGCTTGTTACTCATTACCGATGAGCAGCAATCGGTTGCCGTGACGGTCAAGCGTACGGGTCAGCGGGCGATTGTTACAGGGGAGGGCATTCAGACCTCCTTGCGCCTAAACTATGTGTTTAAAAGCTCAGATGTGCGGGTTGGTGATGAGCTTGTCTCCTCAGGTCTTGGCGGACGTATGCCAGCAGGGTATCGAGTGGGGCGCATCGCTAATATTAAAGACACTCAAGCGGACAACTTTAGAAGCATTGAAGTGAGACCCGCTGCCAACTTTATTGATAATGCTTATGTCCTTATTTTGCAAGATAAGGTAACGGGGACAGAACAACCTATCGTCACGCCAGCAGCGCCTCTCTCCTCAGCCGCTACTCCTCCTCAGCGCTAAATAAACGTTACGGTAGATATTTATGGCGCACCCTGAATCTGAACACCCCACCAGCCTTTTATTTATTGCAGTTGTCATCAGCTTTGTCGTTGCCTCATCGCTTAATGTCTATCCTTTAAGTCCGAATATGTCCACATTGCGCCCTATGGTTATGATTATGGTGCTGATTTTTTGGTTACTGTTTCAGCCGCGTCATATCGGTATATTTACCGCTTTCTCGATTGGTCTTATTGCTGATTTGCTGATGGATACTCGCTTAGGTCAACAAGCCTTTGCCGCGGTAGTGGTCGCTTTTGTGGTAAAGGTCACCAGTATTTATGTCAAGCAGCTCAATACTGCCAGTGCATGGTTTATTGGTGCTTTGGGCTTACTGGTCTTTCAGCTGAGCCTATGGATGTTGCAGCTCATCACCCAAAATATATTTATGGCAGAGTCGGCGATATCTTTAGCCATGAGTATAATTAGCTGGCCGTTATTGTTACTGGTACTACGTCGATTTACCTATTAGTAGAGAACGATTGCAGGAGTAGAGAATAATTATGAATATTATATTGGCGTCAGGGTCACCGCGCCGCCGTGAATTATTGGTAACCTCTTATCCTAACTTGCAAATCCTAAGCGTTGAGATTGATGAGACGCCTTATACTGACGAGCCGCCAACGGCTTATATTAAGCGTATGATTAGTGATAAATCAGCCGCTGCTATCAAGACGCTACATACACAAAAGCTGCAATCGGCGTCTGAGGCTTCGATTATATTAACCGCTGATACCATAGGGGTATTAGCCGATGGCAAAACCGTCTTAATCAAACCATTAGACCGTCAGGATGCCTATCAGATGTGGCAGCAAATGTCGGATAATAGCCATCAGGTGTGGACAGCGGTACAAGCGACTAAAGTGGTATGGTGCGCTGATAATCAGACTTTGCAAGTGATAGGGCAACGACAAATTATTGAGCGTACTGACGTTACCTTTGTGCCTTTAACTGCAGATATGATGGATCATTATTGGGAGAGTGGTGAGCCGCAAGACAAGGCAGGCGGCTATGCCATTCAAGGTCTCGCTGCGGCATGGGTCACCCATATTCATGGCAGTTATACCAATGTGGTCGGTTTGCCTTTAGCGCAAACATTAGCCTTAATTGAACACGTGAACAGCCTTTAAAGCCCACTCAGGAGTTAAGACACATAATGACACGGCAGGATAGTGGGCAGGGTCATAGTGCATTTGCTACACTAGCAGCGATTAGGATATATTTTTAATAAAATGAGTGATATAAGAAGAACGATTATGTCTGAAGAGCTGCTGATTAATATCAGTCCCATGGAATCTAGAGTGGCAGTGCTGGATAATGGCATATTGGGCGAGATTTATATTGAGCGGCATCATAAGCTTGGCTTATTGGGCAATATTTATCTCGGCACGGTTGTGCGTGTGCTACCGGGTATGCAAGCCGCTTTTGTAGATATTGGCGAGTCGCGCACCGCGTTTTTGCATGTCAATGATATGCAGCGCGAACCCCGCCCGCCCAAACCTAACAGCAACCCTGCCACAAATCCAGCGGCAGCCTTACAGGATGTCAACGACCCTAGTACCAATAATAATACCTCACCGAGTACTGCAAACGCTAGCCTGCATAGTGCTGTCATTTCTCCTGATAGCTTAGCCGTCACCCCGCCAGTCGTTAGCGCCCAAAGCACTGACGTGGTCGCCGTATCGAATAAAAGCCTCATTCAACACCGTTTACATGAAAGCCAGCATATACTGGTACAAGTCACCAAAGACCAATTAGGCAGTAAAGGGGCGCGTTTAACGACTAATATCTCACTGCCATCACGTTACTTGGTCTATTTGCCCTCAAGTGACCATATTGGTATCTCGCAGCGTATTGATGGTATCGATGAGCGCAACCGCTTAAAGACTGAGCTGACAAGTTTGATGCAAACCGTTAATCTAAAAGGGGGATTAATTGCGCGTACCGCCGCCGAACACGTCCCTGCTGCCAAGCTTGAAGAGGACATCTATTACCTGTTGCAGCTGTGGCGCACCATTTGTGCCCGTCGCCAAGAAACTAGGAATCATCAAAGCTCAGCGCTCATTTATCAAGAGCTCTCACTACCCCTACGCTCCATTCGTGATTTAGTGCATGCTGGTACCGAAAAAGTCATCATTGATAATGCACGGATTTATGAGCAAGTCAGACATTTTGCCAAAGAATTTGTCCCTTTTGTCTATGACCGTATCGTGCACTATACCGCAGAGCCGGCACTCTTTGATGTGCATCGGGTTGAAGAAGACTTGCGTGATGCCCTCAAGCGCCGCGTTGACTTAAAGTCCGGCGGCTACCTTATTATCGACCAGACTGAAGCCATGACCACTATTGATGTCAATACTGGCTCTTTTGTCGGTGGGCGCTCATTAGAAGATACCGTTTATAAGACCAATTTAGAAGCCACCCACGCCATCGCACGGCAGCTACGCTTGCGTAACTTGGGCGGTATTATCATCCTTGACTTCATTGATATGTTGGAGCAAGGACACAAAGATGACGTACTGACTAGCTTGCAGGAGCAATTGAATCAGGATTATGCCAAAACCAATATCACCCAAGTCAGTGAGCTTGGCTTGGTTGAGATGACCCGTAAGCGTACCCGTGAATCATTAGGTCAACAGCTGTGTGAACCGTGTTCCACCTGTCAAGGTCGCGGCTTTGTCAAAACCGCTGAAACCGTTTGCTTTGAGATATTTCGGGAGATTATGCGCTGCGCCCGCACTTATAACTCCCCCAAGAAGTTCACCGTCGTCGCTCATGCTGCGGTTATTGACTTATTATTGACCTCAGAGGCAGATACCGTTGCTGATTTAGAGTATTTACTAGGACGGGTGATTACTTTTGAAGTAGAGAATTTATATACCCAAGAGCAATATGACATCGTTTTAGATTGATCGCTTCTATAGCGCCTTGATATCCATAAGCCCATAAAAGCGTGAATACCGTGGTTTATAATCGTCAGCGGTTTGTAGAGTTACTGTTTTTATCCTTGCAATGGGTCAAATACCCTGTATAATATCTACTACTGAATTATAAAAGCGCAGCCAAGAACACAGCTGCTGCTATGACAGCTAGAGCATCGTTTCTAGCACTATTTCATATGCCTTTGCTGACATCCAAATAAGTGGGAGGGTCGGCGGGGCTTTAAATTATTTTGCTTTTGGCACGCTACTGGTTCTATTATTTATATCATGGAACAAGTTCTGATGAAAAACAGAAGGCCGCTTGAAGTAAATCTTTAACCAAACGGCTTTTTGTCATCTCCTTGCATCGCAAGAATGACAAAGGCACATATTAGGAGCTTGCTGGCATGGCTAACCAGAGAATCCGTATCCGACTCAAATCTTTTGATCATAGATTAATTGACCAGTCGGCACAAGAGATTGTCGATACTGCAAAGCGCACTGGTGCGCAAGTTTGTGGTCCTGTACCGTTGCCGACTCGTATTGAGCGTTTCAACGTCCTAACCTCACCACACGTCAATAAAGACGCTCGTGACCAGTACGAAATCCGTACTCACAAGCGTATGGTTGACATTGTTCAGCCTACTGACAAAACTGTGGACGCGCTAATGAAACTTGATTTAGCGGCAGGTGTTGACGTTCAAATTGCTTTGGGTTAATGCACATTAAGTACCCAATTCATTAATAGAAGATATAAAGAGGTTAAAATGGCGATCGGTTTAGTCGGTAAAAAATGCGGCATGACCCGTGTCTTCACTGAAGCAGGTGAGTCTATCCCTGTAACCGTGATTGAGGTCGATGCAAACCGCATTACTCAAATAAAAAACATTGATACAGATGGCTACCAAGCCATTCAAATCACCACAGGCACCCGTCGTGACAGCCGCGTAACTGCAGCTCAAAAAGGTCACTTCGCAAAAGCTGGCGTAAAAGCTGGTCGTGGTGTTTGGGAATTCCGTACCAATGATAGCGATCTTGAAGGACGCGAAGTTGGTAGTGATATCCTAGCTGACTTGTTCGAACAAGGTCAGATGGTTGATGTTACAGGACAAAGTAAAGGTAAAGGCTTTCAGGGCGGCGTAAAGCGTCACAACTTTAGCATGCAAGACGCTACTCATGGTAACTCAGTATCTCACCGTGCCCTTGGTTCAACTGGTCAAAACCAG
>DAIPIF010000118.1:0-6347 GCA_036770925.1 Psychrobacter sp. | reverse complement strand
AGTGAGATTATTTTGAGTCATGAATTACCTGATCAGATAGCCGTTAGTGAAGCGCTCGCCACTCACTTTGGTAGTAAAGTGCTGATAAAAACGAGTGTCCGTGAGCATCGAGCAGAATGGCTGGATTTGGCAACACTCAATGCCAATAATGCCCTGAAGACGAAGCTCGGTGATTACTTAGAGCTGCATGCGCGCTTTGGGGCGCTCAAAGAGGTGTTGGCTGAAGTGACAAGCCGCGCTATTGATCGGATTGAGTGTTTTGATATCTCGCATACCATGGGTGAGGCGACTATTGGCAGTTGCGTGGTGTTTGACCAAGGCGGTGCGCGGCGGCGTGATTATCGCCAATATGCCATCCATGATATCCAAGGTGGCGATGACTATGCCGCGATGAAGCAAGTGCTGACGCGGCGTTATAAGAAGCAGCCGCTGCCTGATTTATTGCTCATTGATGGGGGTAAAGGTCAGCTTGGGATAGCCAAAGAGGTATTGACGGAGTTGGGTATTCTTGGTGACACATTATTAGTAGGGGTTGCCAAAGGCGAGGGGCGCAAAGCAGGACTCGAAGTATTGCATTTTATCGATCATGAGCCGCTTGATTTGCCGATGGACAGTAAGGCGCTGCATTTACTCATGCATATTCGTGATGAGGCGCACCGATTTGCCATTACCGCCCACCGCAAGAAGCGTGATAAGCGCCGTTCGTCATCAGTATTAGAGGTAATACCGGGACTGGGTGAGAAGCGTCGTCGTGACTTGCTCAATCACTTTGGCGGACTACAGCAGTTGCTTGGCGCCTCACAGCAAGAATTAGAAGGCGTGCAAGGTATCGGTAAAGTATTGGCAAATACTATTTATAAAGTATTGCATGAGTAAAGTTTTATTTTTTATAAGTCACAAACCTAAAATCTAATTCACTTTTGTCATCATGCATCTGCTCCGATTCTGCTACAACTGCAAACTCACTGGGCAGCTCAGGATAAAATGCCTCACCTGCCACAATCTCGGTATCGACATGGGTCAGCTCAACACGGTCAGTATACATAAGTGCCTCTTTGAACACTTGCTCGCCGCCAATGACCCAAATGGTATCCAGTTGCAGCGTTTTTGCAAGGCGTGCTGCTTGCGTCAAGGCGTCATCTAAATAATGCACGACGTAAGCGTTATCCTTGCCGAGCAGATTTTTTTGCGCCGCATAATCTAACTGACTGCTGATAATAAAGCTCACGCGTTTGGGCAGCGGTTTACTACCCATCGACTCAAAAGTTTTGCGACCCATAATCACGATACCTTTGATAGCACCTTCATGGTCAGCGGTGGTCATCTGCTTAAAATGCTGCAAATCAGCCGAGATATGCCACGGCAAATCATTGCCTTTACCGATACAACGATTGCGGCTAATCGCGGCTATTTGCGCGACTTCGGTGTTGGCATAACTCATAAGGTATCCTTATTCTTCTTAAAAAATGATGTAAAAATAAGTGACTATACCGCCACTGGTGCTTTGATAGCAGGGTGAGATTCATAACCATTCACACGGATATCTTCGTATTTAAAGCCAAAAATATCATCGACATCAGGGCTGAGCGTCAACGTTGGTGGCGCAAAAAGCGTGCGGGTTAATTGTAGCTCGACTTGCTCACGATGGTTTTGGTAAATATGGCAGTCGCCACCTGTCCAAATAAACTCGCCAACATCCAAGGCGCAAACCTGCGCGACCATGTGGGTCAGCAGCGCATAACTGGCAATATTAAACGGTACGCCTAAAAATAAATCGGCGGAGCGCTGATACAGCTGGCAGGAGAGCTTATTATCCGCCACAAAAAACTGAAATAGAGTGTGACAAGGCGGCAGCGCTACTTGTTCAGCCTCGCTTGGATTCCAACCTGAGACAATCAAACGCCTTGAATTGGGATTGGTTTTTATCTGTTTAATAACCTCGGTGATTTGGTCAACACCATCCGTATTATAGCTGCCGTCTGTCCGCTTGCTCGCCCCATAATTGCGCCACTGATGACCATAAATGGGACCTAAATCGCCTTCAGGACGGTTAAAAAGTGCGGTTTGTGCCGCCGTTGCCCATTCATTCCAAATGCGCACGTTATTTTTTTGCAAATAATCGACATGCGTACTACCACTCAAAAACCACAACAATTCATAAATAATGGATTTGAGGTGCACTTTTTTGGTGGTCAATAGTGGAAAGCCATCCGCCAAATTAAAACGCAATTGTGCCCCAAAATGACTCAGCGTACCCGTGCCAGTACGGTCACCTTTTGGCGTGCCTTCACTCATAACGTGACGTAGCAAATCCAGATAAGCCTGTTCATTTTTTGTGCTAATCATGATATTCAACTTAAATAAAAACTAATGTCATTTGACGAATTAATAAGCCGCTTGCTTACCCCAATCATAGATGCCGCGCTTGTAGGCATAAATCAATAGGATAAAGCCGACAATAATCATCGGAGCGGTCAGTATTTGTCCTTTGGTCATCCAGCCCAGTAGGATAAAACCTTGGTCGGCATCGGGCTGACGGAAGAACTCAATAATAAAACGTCCTAAACCATAGCCTAATAAAAATATCCCCGTCACTGCCATACGCGGGCGCGGCTTGGATGAATACCACCATAAGAAAATAAATAACAATAACCCTTCGGCAAAGGCTTCATAAAGCTGTGAGGGGTGGCGCGGTAATAGATACTGACCATTGACCTCACTCATCAGGCTTTGTAGGGCAGGATTGCTTTGCAGTAATTCCATATCCGCTTTTGCCGCTTGCGGAAAATAGACCAACCAATTATAGCTGCCATCGGAGACGCGCCCCCACAGCTCGCCATTGATATAGTTACCAATGCGCCCAAATAATAATCCCGTCGGCACGATAGGCACCATAAAGTCAAAGACTTCAAACGCCGTCTTTTTATACTTACGTGCAAAAAACCACATGCCAATCATCACGCCCAAAAAGCCGCCATGAAAGGACATCCCGCCTTCCCACACTCTAAATAAATAGGTCGGGTTTTGCAGCAGTTCACCGAATTTATAAAACAGCACGTAACCGATGCGCCCACCTAATATCACCCCTAGCGCCCCATAAAAAATAATATCGGAGATCATATCGGTTGACCAATCATCACGCTTGGTACTGCGATACCATGCCAAACCATAGGCGGCGGCAAATGCCAGCAAATACATCAGCCCGTACCAATGGACTTCGATAGGTCCGAGGGCTAAGGCTACAGGGTCATACTGAGGATGAATCATCATAAGACATCATAAATAGGATAATAAAATGTGATATATGATAGCAAAAATCAGCATAGAAAAGACATCAAAAAGCCGTTAAGATACTAAAGAGTACAGAGAACGAAAATGCCGCGCCGTGATTAGCAGTGAGCAGTAGCAGGTTTTTAGGGTAGTCCTCTTATTTATAACGAGAACTATACAAATAAGGCAGTATAGGCATATTAAACACGCCTTCATGGCTCATTAAGGAATGATTATGGAAGATGATTCATTTAAAAAACGCCCGTTGTCTGTATCCTTATGGGGTGCTGCAACTTTTAGCCTTAGTATATTAGCGCCGATGAGCGCTCAGGCTACTGCGAGCACTATCGAACAAGTAACTATCTATCAAGGTCTCGCCAGTGTCACACGGGCGTTACCGATTAGCGGTAATGGCGAGCAGACGCTGACATTTTCGTGTTTATCACCTTATATTGATAAGGACAGCTTAAGCGTCCAAGCCCTAAATGGGGTCAATATCGGTGAGATTAGTATTGAGAATTTGAGTGGTGAGCAAGCCGCGCAGTGCCAGTATCAAGGCGATGCGCAAGTACAAACTCAGCAAGCGACGTTAGCCACTATTAATGCCGAATTAGAAGCGGCGCGTTTGGCAAAAGCCTATTTGCAAAACCTGACCAAAGTGACCCAAATTAATACGGAAGGCAGTGTTGCCAGTCAAGCGCGAGATGTCGACAGCCAAGCGGCCGCAATTAATAAAAAGATTTTGGCGATTGAGCAGCAGCAAGCGCGTGCTCAAGATGCGCTCAATCAGCTGATGGCAGGCAGCAGCGCGGCAACCTATGACAATGTCACCCAAGTGAGCGTGCGTACCGCTAGCCGGACGCCAAGCTCCATTAAGCTGCATTATCAAGTGCGCGGCGCTGGCTGGGAACCCACCTATCAAGCGCGTTTGAATACCACAACGGAACAATTGAATATTACTGCCTCGGCGATTATTGCGCAGCAAACGGGCGAGAATTGGCTCAATGTGCCCTTAACCTTAAGCTCAGTTGACCCGAACCAAAACACCAGCGGGCAGTTGCCAACAGTGGAGCGGTTGTCACTCAATGATCCGCAAGATACATCCGTAAGATATCCTACAGTTGCTCCAATGATGGAGCCGATGTCGGATAGAGCAGAGCTTGTCAACTATGGCGGCGCAGCACTCGTAAAATCGAAGTCCAACAGTCAGCCACTACCAAGCTTTCGGGTCAGTAGTGAAAACAAAAACGGCATTACTGAGTATAAATTGCCACAGCGCGTCAGTATCCCAAGTGATGGCAGGCGCGTGCGTACGGTCATTGATGAGCAATCAGGCAACAGTAAGCTATGGATTCGTAGTACGCCCAGCATCGAGGCGGCAGGCTACTGGTATGCCTCAGCGCCATTTTTGACGCCCGCGTGGGTTGATGGCTCGATGCAGTTGTACCGTGATGATAACTATGTCGGACAATCGCGCTACAGCTATCAGGCGCTAAAAGAGCAAGGGATTGGCTTTGGTATTGACCCCAATATGACGGTCAAAACCCTGCTAGAGGAAGATAAAAAAGGCGACAAAGGCGCGTTTAATCGTCTGCAAACCTTAACGGTCACTCAGTCCTATCAATTGACCAATCAGCATAATCGCAGCGTGCGCGTGCAAGTATTGGGTAGTGAGCCTATCAGCCGTGACGACAGTCTCAAGGCGACGATTACCCATACGCCGCCGATTACCGAACAAGATTGGAATGATAATAAAGGTATGGTGGCGTGGGAATTTACACTGCCCAGCAAACAATCAAAAACCATCCAGTCGAGCTATCAGGTAAGCTATCCTGCTAATAAAGAGCTGGTCATTGACTAAAGAGTGCTAGAAAACGGTCATAAACGAGGAATACTATGTGCATTGTCGCCATTGCTTGGCAGTTGTTTGACGAGCTGCCATTGGTGCTGCTATCGAACCGTGATGAGTTCTTAATGCGTCCCACCGAGCCTTTGCACCAGTGGGCAGATTTGCCCATCTATGCTGGGCGGGATAAACAAAGTGGCGGTACGTGGCTTGGCATTCATCAACAACCGCAGCCACTGCCAAACCCAAAAGCAGCGCCCGCCATTTATCAGCAAAATGGACGTTGGGCGGCAGTCTTGAACTTTCGTGATGCGGTGCAAGCCCGCGCCGATGAGCGTTCACGCGGCGAGTTGGTGAGCCACTTTTTGACCAGTGAGCTAAGCCCCATGGCGTTTGCTCGACAAATCAGCTTGCAAGATTATGCCGGATTTAATTTAATTGTTGGTAATACCGAGCAAGCAGTTATCGTTAATAATCGCGGACACGCACCGACCCCGTTATATGCCGGCTTGCACGTATTATCCAATGGTCAGCCCGAAGATAATTGGTTTAAAACCGAAAAGTTGCGCGGCAGATTGCGCCAAGAAGTATTGCCGCTTATCAGTGAAGACGCTTGCTTTGACTATTGGCAGCAAGCCGCTTTGCAGGTGATGTCAGACACTACCGCCGCGCCTATAGACAGATTGCCCGATACTGGCATGGCTTGCGAGATTGAACTAGCGCTGTCTTCTGTTTATATTGCGCCGCTTGCTTTTGACACTATCAAGCCTGACTCTAAGCAAATAAATTCTAATCAAATAAGCTCTGATAAACAGTCAGCCGCGCCCACGTATGGCACCCGTACCCAAAGTATTTTAACCCTACAGCGTCGCCATGCGCCTGACGCTCAAATAAGGGCTACTTTAATGAGCTATGAGGTCAATACTCATCAGTGTTAGTGTAATGGACAATAAAAAGCGCCCCTGTGTATCACTACCTTTGATAAAAATAGTAGTAATGAACAGGGGCGCTTTTTAGGATAAGTATTTCAAAAAATATCCTTATTCTAGCAATAAATGATTACTTTGGTTCGGGATAATCAGCTCTTGCTTGAGGGGCAGCTCACGCGCCAGCTCTTGCAAGGCGCGGCGATATACCCCGCGTTTGAAGTGAATCACTTGTCCGAGTGGATACCAATAGCTGACCCATTGCCAATGGTCAAACTCCGGTTTACCCGAATCAAAGCGAATGT
>DAIPIF010000117.1:0-6351 GCA_036770925.1 Psychrobacter sp. | reverse complement strand
ATGCCTTCTTTGAGCATGGTAAAGAAGATGAAAACGTACAATTGATTAAAGTCGTACCTCATGGTGCAGAATGTTGGCTTAGCGGCAGCACCGTGGTGAATATGTTTAAGATGGCAGCAGCAGCGGTACAAGATGGCAAAACCGCTGAAGATATGGGTGAAACCTTTTCAGTCTCTTTATAGCCCATCAATAGCCTAGCTTCTTAATAGCTTAGTTTTATAAATTATAACGATAGTAGTTAAAATCATAAAAAACGCCAGTTGCATTAGCCACTGGCGTTTTTTATGGTTTTTATAAGGTGACTTTTTATAAGGAGGCAATAATCATTGGTTATTTAGGTGGCTGTGCGTAGCCATTATCTGCTGGATAAGCTTGCGGCTGTTTTGATTTAGGCTGAGGCTTATATTTAGGTTTAGCAGGATCATATAGCTCATAAATGACGGTGCCAATAACGCCAGTATTCTCTATAGAACCGCTATCGGTATTGGCGGCGTAAGCATTGTCTGGTTTGCTAAAGATAAAGGAAGCGACAGCGTCTTGACTCTTACGGAAGCCTTCAATGACTAAATCGTCGTTAGGCTCTAATACATAACCGCTGTCATAGCGACTGGCGGTACTGCCATCGAGCACATTTAAACCATCGACACTGGCGACAATCTCATAGGTGTTGGCGCTATTATTATGATATACCAGCCGATAGGCTTGACCGGCCCTACCTTGCAGATAGTAATGACTACCATCACGATAAAGCGGTAATTTACCATTATCACTAGCCGCTGAAAATTCAACTTTTCCCGCCAGCAACGACATACTATTGACCGACCGCCCCTTATAATTTTTGTCCGCATAAGCAACTTGCATTTGCGCAATAGGCTCGTCACTGACGCGACGTAGATCGACGGTGGTCACTGACGAGTCCACATCATCACCCCACTGCGTTCCCAAACGTTCTGATTCAGCGGCGTCCTGCATCGCCTCTGCTTGTACTGAATCAGCTTGCTTATTTGCCGCAGTGTCTTGGGCAGACTCTGCTTGCGTACTTTGCGCCACCTCTGCGGTTTCTTTTTGCATATTTGGCGATGACGAACAACCCGTTAACAAGGCAAATAATAAAACGGCGCTAAACGACAGCTCCTCACGTAGCTTCATGCGATACTCCTTATCTAGATTATTATTTCCATATATTGACGCGCCTATTTTGGCTCTCATTAACTGTTTTTAGTATATCTTAACGATACAAGCAATCAAGATTTAAAATAGCTATAGCACAGCTTTAAAGACCATATCAGAGACAAAAAAAATACCAGTAGCTTGATACTATTGGTATTTTTTATCTTTCAGTAACTATTTATAGTCATGGCATCAGCACATCTTTACAACAGTGAGCTAGCCACTTTGCTTGAGATAGGGCCAAGCCGCTTTTAGATAAATCATCATCGACCACAAGGTTAATACCACTGCCGCCATCATCAGTACGTAACCGATGGTTTCAAGCGATTCCCAGTTCAGTAGCAGTACGGTAATGGCAATCATCTGAAACGCGGTTTTGAGTTTGCCCACATAAGACACCGCCACACTGGTGCGATTGCCCAATTCTGCCATCCATTCGCGCAGTGCCGATACCGCAATTTCACGCGAGATAATCACGATTGCTGCTATCGCCATAATGATATTAGGATGCCATTGCACTAAGATAATCAAGGCAGCGGCGACCATGAGTTTATCCGCAACGGGATCCAAAAAGCGCCCAAAAGCGGACATGACATTGAGCTTACGCGCAAAATAACCATCGAGCCAATCGGTAATGGCAGCGATAATAAACAATCCCGTCAATAATAAATGACGTAATAGGCTGTCACTAAAATCGCTCATGCCCACCCGCGCGATGACGTTATCTGAAATCGCAGGCATACCAATGCCCATCGCTGGCGGCCAATAGGCAATCGCCACAAATAAGGGGATCATCAAAATACGCGCAATCGTGAGATTATTGGGCAAATTAAAAATGCTTTTATCGTTTTGCACGGATTGCGGTTGTAGCTTGTGCAGGTCTGTGTGCTCGGTCATGGCAAACCCAGTTAACTATCAGCTTAAGAATGGCTGTTAGCTTAGCATTTTTCGGGCATGGCGTCATGCCATCTGTGTAGGCTTTTTTGAGGGTTGATTTATTGAGGCGTTAAGCATTTAACGCCGCAGTTATTACTGCTACGGTTTGCTCTGCCATCTGATAGCCGCTCTCAATATTGCCCTGCCCGCACCAGTCGCCACTGACGATCCATTGCTGCTCTTTATCGACCAATATTCCTAGTGCAGCCTTTTTATCATCAAGCACCGTTGAGGCATAACGCCAGCGATGGCAATCTGTTTGACTGGGCGCGGTTGCCTCATTCCAATTCAAAGCTTGCTTGGCGGCAGCTATTAACTGCGCTTTTATGCCATCGATATCCTCATCGACATGCTGCTCTGACCAGTCATTACGCGCATGAATGGTGACGCTCGGTAGCAGATTATCATGGGCAGGTTTTTGCTGCTCTATAAAGGCTCTATCGAGGATAGAGTCCTGTATATACGCCACATCCCAAGCCAGCTGAGCATTGCGCTGCAACGTTGGCGGTAGCATCTCTACGCTATCCCAGCCCAGCATTAGGGTATAACACGCCAACATGGTTGGCTGCATAATTTTGGACTGCTCACTAAAGCCACTAGCAGCAAACAAGCTTGCCGCCTGAGCATTGGGCGCGGTACAAATCACCCAATCAAAGTGCCCTAAACTGCTGCCATTGTCATCAAACAGCTCAGTTTTGGTAGGGCTTGGCATGTTGTTTTTGGGTGATGACTGTAGTGATGGCTGGGCTAATGGGGCGACATGGGTTTGAAAATGCACGCGAGTATGGCGCAAATTAGCCGCCAACTCTCGCCCCCAATGGGTCATCTTGGGGCTGCTAATGTAACGCGCGTGACCCTCGTCCCACTGTTCTTTATAGTCAATATGAGGTGCGATAGTGGCTTGCCCCGTGCTAGTAGTTGGCGTCAACTCAACTACTTTGGCACACCACGGCTGCAATAATCCTGCATGGTGCCACGGCTGAATAAAGGCATTAAAGCTATTAGACTTAGCGGTAAAAAACTGTGCACCAAATGCCCATTGCCAGTTTTTATGGGTCTTGCTATCGGTGCGATAACGCGTTGCTAAACGCCCGACGCTACGCGATTTCTCAAATATACTAATTTGCGCTACCGTTGCGGCGTTATTAAGCGGCGCAAAGTGGCGCTCAAGCAAAGTGGCGGTAAATAAACCTGTCAAGCCACCACCGATGATGGCTATTTTGGGAGTAGCAGATGCAGAATGAGTAGATGGCGCATTATCAGTCATAGTAAACCTTATCAGTTTTTTAGTCATTTTGTGCGTTAGGGTTGACGTTCAGCTCTGACCACTTCAACCAGTTTATTAATCACCGAGCTGTCCGCCAACGTCGATAAATCACCCAAACCCACATATTGCCCAGCGGCAAGGCTGCGTAGAATACGGCGCATGATTTTACCAGAGCGGGTTTTGGGCAATACATCCACCAGATAAATGGCGTCAATATTAGCAATCGGTCCAATCGCATGGCGCACGTGGCGATTGATTTCATTTTTTAATGGCGCGTTAGGCGTTTCGCCCGATTTTAGGATAATAAAAGCACAGATGCCAATACCGCGAATCTCGTGCGGCATGCCAACGACTGCCGCCTCAACGGTTGCAGGATGCGAGTCGATAGCACTTTCAATCTCAGCGGTTCCTAATCGGTGCCCTGCCACATTGAGCACATCGTCCACGCGTCCGGTAATCCAGTAGTGCCCATCTTCGTCCCGCTGCGCGCCATCGCCAGTAAAATAATAACCGGGATAGTCGGTAAAATACGTCTCCAAGAAACGCTGGTGGTCATTATAAATGGTGCGCATCTGCCCCGGCCAGCTATTACTGATGACTAAATTGCCCTCAGCAGCGCCTTGCAGCTCAAAGCTACCATCCATAATGACCGGCTTGATACCATATAAAGGATTCATGGAGGCACTGGGTTTTAGGTCAACCGTACCCGGAATGGGCGCTATCAAAATACCGCCCGTTTCCGTCTGCCACCACGTATCAACGATGGGGCATTGACCGCGCCCCACCACATTATAATACCAGTCCCACGCTTCAGGATTAATCGGCTCACCCACGGTACCCAGTAGCCGCAAACTGCGGCGGTCAGACTCACGAATAAAGGTATCACCCTCTTTCATCATGGCGCGAATACCCGTTGGGGCGCTGTATAAAACGCTAACGCTGTGTTTATCAATAATATGCCCAATCCGCGACCAGGTCGGATATTCAGGCACGCCTTCGAACATTACCGTCGTGGTGCCATTGGCAAGCGGTGCATAAACCGCGTAAGTATGCCCCGTAATCCAGCCCACATCCGCCGTACACCAATAAATGTCATCTTCTTTGATATCAAACACATCACGAAAGGTCGATAACGCATAAGTGATATAACCGCCTGTGGTATGCAACACGCCTTTGGGCTTACCCGTTGAGCCTGAGGTATAAAGCAAAAACAGCGGGTCCTCGGCATTCATAACCTCAGGCTCGCAGTGCTCACTTTCGCTATCAACGACACTGTGATACCAGACATCACGGCGACCGCTCATCGGTACTGAATTGCCGGTACGATGTACCACAATGACGCGCTCCACACTCTCCGTACCGTCCATATCTAGGGCGCGATCGACGTTTTCTTTGAGCGGCGTATGCTTATTACCGCGCAAGCTCTCATCAGCGGTAATCACCAGCTTTGACTGACTATCCGTGATGCGACTGCCCAAACTATGCGCCGAAAAGCCACCAAAGACGATAGAATGTACCGCGCCGATACGAGCACACGCCAGCATAGCGACCACCGTTTCAGGTATCATGGGCATATATAAGGTCACGCGATCGCCTTTGACAATACCCATTTTACGCATTGCATTACCGAGGCGGCAGACTTGCGCATGCAGCTCTTTATAAGAGATAATTTTGTGCAGCGAGGGATGGTCGCCCTCCCAAATAATGGCAGGCTTATAAGGATTATCGGCTAGATGTCGATCTAGACAGTTGACGGAGATATTCAGCTCACCATCTTCGAACCATTTAATCCGAAAGTCGTCTAAATCATAATTAACATTGCTGATTTTGGTAGGCTTTTTAATCCAATCAATCCACTCAGCACGCTGCGCCCAAAAGGCATCATTGCTCTCCACTGAGGCGATAGAACGCTCATAATCGTGCTGATATTGCGCAGCGCTGGTGTTGGCGGCGGCGATAAACTCAGGGCTAATGGCAAATGATTTTTGGGTCATGGTAGTATCCTTTTTAGTTATTATGACCAGTGGCAAGTGCGAGTCTCTGCTACTGGTGATAAGAGTCATCGTCCGTAATGCATGACACTCAAGCTAGTTTGACAAATAAGCTGAAGCGATGCAAGACATCAACCGTTAATGCGCACATTTTGACGCCGCCGCTTTGCCCTTGTAAACGCTCGCCATTTATCAGCGATATCTTTTATAATAAGCCACCTTTAATTATTGGAATGTTCATGGACACTCACGCAAGCCATTTCGACGTCATTATCATCGGTGCGGGCGCATCCGGCTTATACTGCGCACTGACCGCCGGTCGCCGTGGTCGCCGCGTCTTGGTGCTCGACCATGCCAATAAAATCGGCAAAAAAATCCTGATGTCAGGCGGCGGGCGCTGTAACTTTACCAATTATGATGTCGAGCCTGAACACTTCATCGGCGATAATGCGCACTTTTGTAAATCGGCGCTGAGCCGCTATCCGAGCTGGGAGTTTATCGCCATGGTTGAGGCGCACAACATCGCCTATCATGAGCGCGACCACGGACAGCTGTTTTGTGATGATTCGGCACAAGATATCGTCACGATGCTCGTAGCCGAATGCAACAGTGCTGGGGTACAAATTCGGCTACATACTCAAATTGATAGCGTGACGGTCAATGACCATGCCGCCGAGACCCATAAACGCTTTAGATTAGCCACGAGTAAAAAGCTCAGTAAAAAAGAGCTGACGGATGATATTCAATCCACCACAAGTTATTATAGTTGCGAGTCTTTGGTGATTGCGACTGGCGGCTTATCTATCCCGACACTGGGCGCAAGTGGGCGCGGTTATGAGTTGGCGCAGCAGTTTGGGCATAGCGTGATTACCACTGACCCAAGTCTGGTGCCGTTTACCTTTACTGATAAAACAGGCGAGCTCCTCCAAGCATTGTCTGGTATCAGCTTGCCGGTGATTGCCAGTAATAGCCGCACCGCGTTTAAAC
>DAIPIF010000116.1:0-6352 GCA_036770925.1 Psychrobacter sp. | reverse complement strand
CTTGCGTCAGACTCTGACTCATCACCCCATCGACCACCCAGCCTTGCTCCATGCAGTGCTCAAATATCGCCATCGCCTTGTCCATAATCGGCTCATATGGCGCTTCAAACTCAAGCAGAGTATAAAACTTGGTGCGCGATTCAAACGGCTCTTGGACTTGTCCGTGTGCCATGAGCTTATCTACCGCCACATCATCAAAGAACTCAAAGGCGGTGAGGTCAATTTGTGCCTGAAAAGCGCTCAAGACGTTCATCACATCACTGAAGCTGTCCATGCCAAGCACCATGACATTTAAGTCTTGCGGCTGACGCTCAAGCTTAATCTGGGCGTGGGTGACTAGCCCTAAGGTGCCTTCACTACCGATAAACAATTGCCGTAAATCATAACCGGTCGCATTCTTCACCATACCGCGATTGAGATGCAAAATATCGCCTTTGCCGGTAACCACCGTCAGCCCCATAATCCATTGACGGGTCATGCCATAGCGAATGACCTTAATACCGCCCGCATTAGTGCCGATATTACCGCCTATTTGGCTCGACCCTGCCGAGGCAAAATCAACCGGATAATACAAGTCTTTGGACTCTGCGAACTGTTGCAGCTGCTCGGTGACCACGCCCGCTTCAATCTCAACCAGTCTATCCGCCGGATAAAACTGCCCAATTTTATTCATCTTATCCATACTGACGACAATCTCGCCATCCGCTGCGACCGCGCCTGCCGATAATCCTGTACGTCCACCACTCGGGGTCAGAACGACGTGATGCGCATTTGCCAGTAGGACGATGGCTTGCACTTGCTCGGTTGATTTGGGAAACACAATAGCCGATGCCGCTGGTGCAAAATGCTTGGTCCAGTCTTTACCCCAATGCTCTAAGCTTTCGCTATCGGTTTTTATTTGGCTATCGTCGAAGCCATGCGTGTCGATAAGGGCGGTTAAAATAGTCTGTACCGCAGCGGCATGACTTTCAGCCGTAACAGATGAGCGTGATGCAGTCATAGTAATCTCATTATTAGTTTGCAATATTAGTTTTTAATATTGGTTTGCAGCAATAGTCAGTATGTGGCTCATTTTAGCGTGAATGCGCTCATATCGCCAGCCTATATCTAGCTGCTTCACTGTAAAGCGCCGGCTATTTAGTCATCATTGGATACGACAAAACTATTTATGGTATAAAAAAGTAACTATTTATTTAAGCTTCTCCTCTAACATCATGGCTTGATTTTGTGTAAGATAAGCAAATTGTTTTTTATGCCTCATTTATTCACAAAGACGATTGTTTTGCGAGTATGCTTGAGCTATTAAGCTCCTCTTAGACAATTATAGGACAGGTTTCATATGGCACTATCACTACAAAAAGATAAAATCCGCTTTTTATTGCTTGAAGGTCTACATGACAATGCGTTAAAAGTATTAGAAGGCGCGGGTTATCATAACATCGAGAATATCAGTCACGCCTTAGATCAAGATGAGCTCATCGAAAAGATTAAAGACGCTCACTTCATCGGTATTCGCTCGCGCACCCAGCTGACGCGTGAAGTGCTTGAGCACGCCCATAAGCTTATCGGTATTGGCTGCTTTTGTATCGGTACGAACCAAGTGGACTTGGATGCGGCACGTGAACTTGGTATTCCGGTCTTTAACGCGCCTTATTCAAACACCCGTTCGGTTGCTGAATTGGTACTTGCCGAAGCGATTATGCTATATCGCGGCATCCCTGAAAAAAATGCCACCGTACACCGTGGCGGCTGGGGCAAATCAGCTAAAGACTCACACGAAGTACGCGGCAAAACCATCGGTATCGTCGGTTATGGCTCTATCGGCTCGCAGCTGTCGGTACTCGCTGAAAGCTTCGGTATGAAAGTCATTTATCATGACGTGGTGACTAAATTACCACTGGGTAACGCGGTACAAGTGGGCAGCTTAGAAGAATTATTAGCGACGGCTGACATCGTCACCTTGCACGTGCCTGAGGTGCCAAGCACCCGCTACATGATGAAGGCTGAGCAATTTGCGCAAATGAAAGACGGCAGCTACTTTATCAATGCGGCACGCGGTACGTGTGTGGAGATTGATGATTTGGCGGCAGCACTTGAGTCAGGTAAAATATTGGGCGCAGCCATTGATGTGTTCCCAAAAGAGCCAAAATCTGCTGACGAAGAGTTTGAATCACCACTACGTAAATTTGACAACGTTATCTTAACGCCGCATATCGGTGGTTCAACCCAAGAAGCGCAAGCGAATATTGGTCTTGAAGTTGCAGACAAATTCGTACGTTATTCTGACCAAGGTGATACGGCGACTGCGGTAAACTTCCCTGAAGTCTCTGTGCCGTTTAAAGAAGGCTCACACCGTCTGCTGCATATCCATAGAAACGTCCCGGGCGTCTTGTCACAAATCAACCGCCTGTTTGCCGAAGCCCATATCAATATCTTGGCGCAAAGCCTGATGACCGAAGGCGATGTCGGTTATATGGTTATGGATGTCGAATATCAGGATTCTGACGCCGCGCTGCACCAGTTACAAGACGTGGAAGAAACCATTCGCGTGCGTATTTTGTTTTAATTTATTATTTTTATAGTATAAAAAAAGAGAGGCTCTATGAATAGGGCATCTCTTTTTTATGGCTAATCATTTAACCGTTTATATTACATTTATTCAGCTTTGGCTTTATTAGCCGCATCCGCTTTAAGACGCGCCTCCATCTTTGCCGCTTTGCGCTTTTCGATAACCTCTAGCACATCGCTACCGATATGCGCTTCACC
The DNA here is from genome assembly GCA_036770925.1 of Psychrobacter sp. GTDB lineage: Bacteria > Pseudomonadota > Gammaproteobacteria > Pseudomonadales > Moraxellaceae > Psychrobacter. The sequence goes on along the minus strand of DAIPIF010000116.1, from coordinate 3,586 downwards.
GCGTTGCTGCGCCAATTGCATTTGGTGCTCACGCTCACGGAAACGCGCTTTTTGTTCCTCAGTCGCTTTATCGATGCAATGCGGGCACGACTCGCCTTTAACATAAGAGGCACTTTGCATATCGTCTTGGGTAATCGGCATCCGGCACGCAAAGCACTGCTCATACGCGCCTTTTTCTAAATCATGATTGACCGAGACCCGATTATCAAACACAAAGCAATCGCCTTGCCACATCGACTCGCTGGCAGGGATTTCTTCTAGGTATTTTAGGATGCCGCCCTCTAAATGATACACTTCCTCAAAGCCTTGCTCGCGCATAAAGGCGGTGGATTTCTCACAGCGAATGCCGCCGGTACAAAACATCGCCACTTTTTTATGTTTGCTGGGGTCAAGCTCTTTTGCCACGTAGTCGGGGAACTCGCGGAAGGTGTCTGTATTGGGATTGACCGCGTTTTGAAAGGTGCCGATTTGTACTTCATAATCGTTACGGGTATCAATCAGAATGACCTCAGGGTCAGAGATAAGCGCGTTCCAATCCTGTGGTTTTACATAACGCCCAACCGATTGTAGCGGGTCGATATTTTCTACGCCCATGGTGACGATTTCTTTTTTGAGCTTCACCTTAGTGCGATAAAACGGCTGCGCATCGGTATAAGATTCTTTAAAGGTAAAGCTGCCAATCGCCTCGATACGACGCAGATAGTCTAAGACATTATCGATACCTTGACGGCTGCCAGAAATCGTCCCATTAATGCCCTCAGAGGCGATTAACAACGTGCCTTTGACCTCATTATCGAGCATGGTATTTAAGATAGGCTCGCGGTACTGCTCAAAATCGGCAAAGCGCGTGAACTTATAAAGGGCGGCAACCACGATGTTATTGGTCTCGCTATCGTAGTCGCTAGATTTTTTGGGTGTGGCTGCTGCGGTGGTGTTAATACTATTCATGGTTTTCTCCTGCGGGCTAGGTCGCAAACCTAGTGCAATGGGTTAAAGGTTTAGCTTGAACATGCTGGGGCAGTGTAGCAAAATTAAGGTTGTTTTTGAATGTTTTATAAGGGTAAACTACCTTGCAATAAACAAAAGTCAATGGAGATGACACATGAGTAACCCCACTATCAATGCCACTAGCAGTACACCCATCAGCCGCTATCCCGTTCCTGCGTTAGAGGATTTGCCTGCCGATATTCTAGAGCGCATCTTAGCCGTCCAAGAAAAAGCCAAATTTATCCCTAATGTGTTTTTGGCACTTGCGCATCGCCCTGCAGAGTTCAGAGCTTTTTTTGCTTATCATGATGCCATTATGGAGCGAGAAGGCAGCACCCTAAGCGCCGCCGAAAAGGAGATGATTATTGTGGCAACCAGTGCGGCAAATGGCTGCCAATATTGCGTCATCGCCCACGGTGCGCTACTGCGGGTATTTGCCAAAGCGCCGCTACTGGCTGACCAAATCGCGGTCAATTATTTGCACGCGCCCATTAGCCCAAAGCAAAAACAAATGCTGGCGTTTGCCCTAAAGGTTTCTCGCACGCCTGAGCGGATTGACGCTGCCGATTATGCCGCCCTAAAAGAGCACGGCTATGATGATGAGGATATTTTGGATATTACCGGCGTTACCGCGTTTTTTGGCTTATCCAATAGAATGGCAATTGTGATGAATATGCAGGCAAATACCGAGTTTTATACCATGGCGCGCCTGCCAAGAAACTAGGCGTCAATACGCTTAATAATAAAAAATCCAGCGCTCAGGCTGGATTTTTTTTATTCAATGCGGCTAAAGGCTTATTTACTCTGAAACCAGCTATCGGCTTTACTGCGAGCGCTGGCGATATCGGTGCTCGATAAGTTCAATGCCAATTGACCAATTTTGCCACGGGCTTTATCACGTACTTGCTCATTGAGCATGCCATCACGGGCGGCTAAATCATACCATTTATAGGCATCGACTAGGTTTTGCTGCTTTTCATCAAGCAGAGCAAGGGTATAACTGGCACGGTTATCACCACGCATCGCCGCTTTTTCTAACCACTTACGTGCTTGTTGGACATTGGGCTCAACGCCTTCACCGCGTAAATACATAATTGCCAAATTCAGCTGAGCAGGTGCCACGCCTTGTTCAGCGGCACGGGTGTACCACTGTAGTGCAAGCTTAGTGTTTTGACCAATATCTTGACCTTTTTGCAAACGCTTGGCTAAATAAAACTGCGCATGATCGTTACCTTGAGCGGCGCGAGCAGAGAGTTCACTGACCGGCATCAGCTCAAAACGAGAGGTATCTAATGGGACGTTTGAGATAAGATCAGCATTGGCTAAACCTGCACAAGAGAAAACAGCAGTAAATAATGCAGCTTTTAACAATTTCATAGCAGCTCCGAAGATAGGCAAATAATAAGTAGGATTACGCTAACTAAACAGATAAGCGGTTGTAATAGGGGTACTAATTACAGTATTTAGTAAGCTTAACACCCGACGTTACGAAACTCAAATACTAATTACCTTGTTTTGCCTTGATTGAGGCTGAATACTATGTAACAAAATCATACAGTTACCAAGCGGTAAGAAAAACCATACAAAGTGACCCGCGCTTAATCTGGCTGCCGTTTGGTGACTCGATAGATGGCTACCTCTGCCAAAAGATTAGGCACTTGGCGAATGAGCATGCTCATCAGCGGCGAATGACCTTTATCAGACTCACTCACCGCAAAGCGATTGATAATCTCAATATCATGCTCAGCGCAAAGCTTTTCAAAGTCTTTAAAGGTACACAGATGAATGTTTGGGGTGTCATACCACTCATAAGGCAGCGCCTCAGAGACCGGCATCATGCCTTTGAGCCCAAGATGCAGACGGTTTTGCCAATGGGCAAAATTAGGAAAGGTAATCACCGCCTCACGCGCCACGCGCAGCATATCAAGCAGCAGCACATCGGGGGCTTTAACCGCTTGTAGCGCCCGCGCCATCACCACCGTATCAAAGCTATTATCCGCAAAGCGCGCCAGACCATCATTGAGGTCTTGCTCAACGATAGAGAGCCCTTTGGCGATGGATTCATTGATTTTATCATTATCAATCTCCACCCCGTAGCCGGTGACGCCAAGGTTTTGTTGCAAATGTGCCAGTAGCTCGCCATTACCACAGCCCAAATCGAGCACGTGCGAGTTCGGGGCAATCCAGCGTTCCGCCAATTGATGATCCATTCTCACGAGCGTTCTCCTGTTACTAAGTGGGGTGTTGCGGTCTTCGGTTTTGACAAGGTATTTATAGTGCCGGTATTTGAAATAAACGGCGCAGTGATAAAGTTTTTTACCGCGTCCATATAGCGCGGAATATCGAATAAAAAGGAGTCATGTCCGTGCGGTGCGTCAATATTAATATAACTGACCGGCTTACCCGTTGCCATCAGCGCATTGACAATCTCTTGTGAGCGCTCGGGCGCAAAGCGCCAATCGGTGGTAAATGACACCACCAAAAACTGACATTGAGTATGAGCAAACGCGGTTTTTAGCGCGTCTAATTCTTGATGCGCCTCACTTTGATAATCAGCATTTTCGGCAGTATCTTTGGCAAGAGGGTTTTGAGCGCTATT
>DAIPIF010000115.1:0-6365 GCA_036770925.1 Psychrobacter sp. | reverse complement strand
TTGATGTAATTGGCGTAAGGTATCAGCGTTGCTCACGAGAAACATCCTTATGGTAGTGGAGATAAAATGGTGAAAGACAGGGAATAAAAAACCATGTTTATTAAAACTTATTAAAAACAGTGACAAATAATAATCAAAGTGCAGTATGGCTGGCAGCAATGAATTTAAATTGTTTTGATTTTAGCTTAAAACGTTGCATTTTGCCAGTGGTAACCCATCTCAAGCTCATAATCTCAGCTTATCTACTCTTTACAGTCAGTATTAAGGCACCAATTTTACGCTTTGATTGGTCTGCGGCGTCAACTGAAACTCCTTTAATGAGTAACCTTGCTGTTGGGCAATTTGACGGTATTTGGCATACGTTTGTTGAGTGAGATTAGGGGAGCGCGCGAGCAGCCACAGATATTTTTTATCAGGCGTGCCCACCAGTGCTGTTTGATAATCGGCATCGCGTGCCAGCACCCAATAATCGGCGCGACCTACGGGTAACCAGCGTATCCATGACGGTAAAAAGGTCACTTTAAGCTGACTGCCACTAGCATCAATCGGCTTAGCCAGTCCATCAGCACTGATAATCTGACCCTCAGCATCGCTGCATTTATTGGTCACTATGATGCCTGAACCATCAGATTTCTCAGTATAAGTGGCGGTGACATCACGGGCACATTTACGCTGAAAATACATCGGCAACCGCCCTATCTCATACCATGTCCCCGCATATTGCTGCAAATCCACGCTATCAACGGTCGTCGGCACAGTTGCCGAGTTATAAATAATCGCCGATGGCTCGATATCAATCGTTGCCGTGGTCGGCTGCGGGCTTGAGGCACGCGCAGGAGTGGTATTGACGGGCAGCACTTGTGGCGAGGCGGCATACGCTGAAAACGCCGCTAACGGTACGATAATGGCTAATGCTATCGCGGTATGCTTGATAAGACCATTCATAAATACCCGCTCCGGAATATCAGCAGTTTTTTTGGGGAGTGCTGCTGAGGTTTTTTGTTGTTGATAGCGCTTATGCGCATGGTCCCTGTCATCAGAGGTCTCGCTGTATAAATCCGACTCTAAATATTGGGCGTGAATCGCCGCTGAATGCTGTTCAACTAATGGCGAGCGTTTGTGTGCATCATCGCTAGATACGGGGCGTTTATGCTTATGGGCATAAGTTTTGATAGGTTTTTTATAACCGCTATCTATGGACGCACTATTAGAGGGGCTAGTCGCACGTGGCTTTAAATGGGCAGCGGTTACATATCCAGTACTCATGTCTGGGTGGCTATAGCGCTGTGACTGAGAACCGGCTGCCTGTGAATCAGTCGCAACCGATTGAGGTAACTTATTGGTTATCATAATAATACCATGAATAATTAAATAATGAGTGGTAGAGGAATCTAAGATAGTTAATACTCTACAAATTTATATTCTATATTAAAGCCTTATTAATGCCCAAAATAGTGTGGCAATGTAGGAATAAGCAACCGTTTGTAAATACTATGAATGTAATCCGCTTTCATAGACACACCGTAACGCTGAGTAAACTATAAACGAGCGCCTTTTATTTATCGATATTGAGGATTGGATGGAGGATTGTGCCGCAGATAAGCCTCGTTGCTATAGGATTTATACTGGGATTTATAGCATCAACCCTCATGAAACTGACGTATACCGGCGATACTCATAGCGCCATACTGGGTCGCTGTGCTGCGCATGGCAGGCGCTAAACCACCCAAAGCAATGACTGGCATATCCGCCAACTGTGCCAGTGACGACCACTTCTCCCACCCCAAAGCGTCCGTATCAGGATGGCTTTGGGTACTCATAACCGGCGATAAAAAGATGGCGATAACAGGCGGTAGTTGCTGCTGCACGCGCAGCGCCGCAAGCTGATTGGCGGCATGAATACTGTCTCTATCATGGCAGCTGATTATCAAAGGATACGTTGCTGATAAACCAACATGGTCATGGTTTGTTGTATGCTGAGCTTGTGTTTTATGCCGATTAAACCATCTCATCACCTCTGCATGGGTCAAATGTAACGCTTGCACATTAGGCAACGACTGAGTAGACAATAAGCTCATCGGCAATAAGGTCTGAATATCGGGACGCGCCTGCATGAGCTGCGCTGCAATAGCCGCACTATCGTCAGCTTTAGGGCGAATATATACCCACGCCGCTGCTGGCAAATGCTGCTGATGATACGTCAGCCACGCGGCTTGGGCTATACTATTATCTTGCTCAACATTAGTCTTATCAAGACTAGCCGGCTCAATATCAGTCTGCTGATAAAAATGGGCGATGGGATAAGTAATCGCCACTTGGCTAGGTAGGGATAACCAACTCAAAATCGTTCGGTTGGCGGCAGGTAAGGGATAAACCCCCGCTAGCAGGGTATCTTTACTGACCCACTTCAAGGCTTGCCCCTCAAGCCCTTGCTCATAATGTTGATACTCTTGATACTGCGCCGCCGTCAGCGCGACTTTATATACCTGTAGACACACTTGTTTATCACCATAATCATGGTGCAAGCGTCCCAATTTAATGGCAGTGGTCGCATGGTTTTGGCTAGCAGCACCCGCACTACTCTCACTGATACCACTGATACCGCTGATACCACTGATATCCATCCCCGTCTCTTCAGCGACTTCTCTGATGAGCGCGGCAATGGGACTCTCATCGGCATCTATCTTGCCACCGACGAACTCATAACGATTGCCTTGATGCTGAGCGGCATGGCGAAAGCCTAATAGATACTGCTGTTGATAATGAATAACGGCGACGGCGACATTGACGACAGTCGGTAAATGATTTGGCATAACTTTATCCAGTTTGTAAAGGAGCGCTATCAGGCATCCCCTTAAGATAAGCATAACAATGGGTTGAATTCACATAAGTTTACATAAAATGGCTATTTATTTTATCAAGCGTATTGCAAAAACTCATACCTTAAATGATAATGATTATCGTTCATTAACCAAACGTCTTACTTTATTATTTTTATTTAGCATAGGGCTTTATTTAACGCGCCGCTATTCATCAAAGGAAATGTACTATGAGCACCGTTATTTCTCGTTATCTCAATTATCGCGACAACCGTTTACCCACGATGCAATCACAGCATTTATTTGCCTTAACCAAAGAGGTTCGCATTGAGCATGAAGGCGAAGAATATCGCTTACGTCTTACCCGTAATAATCGCTTAATTCTCACTAAATAATAGCGCTCTAATGCTCATAAAAAAACGCCTTTATATCAGGCGTTTTTTTATGAGGGCTGCTTTAAACATCCTCATCAGGATGGAATTTATCAGCTTAAAACTGCCAACTATACACCACATCTACTGCATTTTCGGCAGCTGAGGTGGCTTCAATATAAATACGGCGGGTCAACTGATAGCGAATAGATAAGCTATTTTGAGCATTAAACACCCCGACGCCATAACGAATATACAAGTCAGGTGACACATAACCCGTCACGTTGACATTGGTATCTTCACTATTACCTGAGGCATCGACGGTGAGGCTTTGTAGCCCAAACGCTTGCCCTAACTGATTGGTCAAGCTGCGCGTGCCACTTAAACCAAAGTTAAGTCCAGCGGCGGCAAGGTTATTGGTCACTTGCGATTTAAACCCTTGCTCACTCACTTGGGTGGCACTACCATCATTGATACGCCCTGTGACCAACGCATTCATGGCTTGCTGTTGGGTTAAGCCGGCATTATTAAAGACGACAATATTGGGGTTTTCAGTGTTACCGGTGACTCGAACCCCGACGGTATCGCCATTAATGGTTTTGACCGCCTCAATACTTAAATTGGGCTTCATGACATCGCCTGCAAAACGGATTTGTCCATAATTGAGCTCTAACGTCTGCCCAAAGGCATCGATATCGGTGCGCCGTGCCACTTGAACAACGCCATTGGCACGCATCCCCCCTTGACCATTTTGGGTGATATTCAGCGCTCCTGCCAATGGAATGACTGCCCCAAAACCACGGAAATTAATGTCATCACCCAAGTCAATACCGATATCGGCATTGATTGACCACGGTTTGGAGATGGCTAACACCTGTTCAATATTACCAATGAGACGTCTATCTAGGACGACGGCATCTTCGGTCTGGGTAATAATATCTTCACTGGCTTCAGGCGGACGTATGGTCGCTGAGGGCACACTAATCGCCCCTTCGATATTGACGTAACGATCGGTGGGACGGACGATAATATCAATATCAGGGTTAATCTCCGCCAATAATAACGGCGGCTGGGTTAACACCAAACGCTCACCGACGATACTAAGCTTGGCTTGGAGTTTTTGTTGCCAGTCGATAGTCCCTGTCAGTATACCTGTACCAGAGCCGCTCTTAAAACTACCCTCAAGCACCGCTTGAGTACCGCGAATCTGGGCTTTGGCAGTGAATTTATTTAAATTAACGGGCAAACTGAGCATTGCCACCCGTCCATTTGCCAATTTTACATCCCCATAAAACTGTGGCTTGTCTAAAGTACCGCCCAAACCGCCTGCCATGGTGATATTACCCTCAAGCACCCGTATGCCGGGGAAGAAGGGTTTAAATATTGCCAAATTTAACTCATTGAGCACTAACGCGCCAGAGATGGGCTTCGGGGTTTTATAAGGGTCAATAATGACTTCGGCATAACCCTGAGCGCCGCTACCCGTATTGATATCGGTACGGAGCTTTAAGCCATCAGCCACCGATAGCGCAATCAGAGAAATACGCTTATAAGGCAAGCTGACGGGGGCACTATCGCCATCTTGAATCAGACCAATTTTGCCATTATCTGAGTACAAGGTGGTGTTAATCGTGGGCGGTTTGCCTTGCTGCCAACCGATAATGGCTTTGCCGTTAATCTTGCCATTCCAATCGATATCTTTGGGTAAAAATACTGAAAATAGCGAGGTATCAAGCTTTTGTAGCGCCAAATTCACTTGCCCACGGGTCGAGGAAGCCACTAGGTTTTCCCGCAGGCATAATTTGCCCGTTTGGTCTGCCGCCTGCCAGCAATGGGCGGCAAGTTGCACTTTTAAGTCAGCGCCTTTATCTTTATTGGGCAAATTGACGATGAGCTGTGCCGGTTGCAGCTGCGCTAAACGGGCATATTTAGACTGCACCTGACCCTTACCTATCGCCCCTGACCAGCTGAGGTTTTGGCGATTAAAGCCGCCTTTTAGTCTTGCTGAGATATCGAGCTGCTCATTCGCCAGTTGTAAGTTTAAAACATGCGCTTGCTCGGTACCTTGAAAATCAGCATTGATATTTTTGAAAACTTGTCCGGCGGCTTCTAAACCCTCAGCATTGATAATCAGCTGACTTGGGCTGTTTGCCAGATTGACCAGTTTACCGCTGATGCGACCTTGACGTAAGGTAAATCCGGGTAGCGCGATACGCTCACCGACCAAGTCGATATAAATCGTCGGTAAGGCTTGCCCTGATGCTTGCGATAAGGTCGCACCGCCAGTGAGTTTGCCGGCTAGAGACTCTGAGAGCTGGTCTAAGTTGGTGATATTAACTTTGGCTTGCAACTGCTGAGCCGTACCATTGACCGTCAGATAGTTATCGCCCCAACGCAGGACTAAATCATCAGCATTTAAACGGTCAATTAAGGCATTAACCTGCTGATATTGATTTTTGGCATCTTGGGCTTGCAGACGTTTAAAGTAGCTGGCTAAGTCCTCAGGCAGGCGTAGCTTTACCGCTAAACTGCCTTTGGCACTCAGTGGCTGACCTTTTAAGGAGCCGCTAAGAGTGATGTTTTGCAAGTTGATAATTTGTTGAGTTTTACGCCAACTGCCATCACTATTTAGGCTGCCGGTGATTACGCTTGGGGTATCTTTTAGGAAATAACCCAAATTAAAGCGATCCATCGTGGCGCTGATATCCCACGCCAACCCTTTACTCACATCGACTAAGCCTTTGGCATCAATACTGCCGGCAGCGCCAACATGACGAAAACGCTTGATACGAAAGACTTTATCATCGCCACTTGCCTCTATCGTCAGCTTGCCTGCGGGTAATTGCTCGGCATCTAGCACGCCATCGAAATTAACCGCAAACCGCTGTAATTTACCTTGAGTGGCAGGACTGTTTTTGGGCGCTGGTTGCCATGCGCCGCTGGTTGTCAAATCACCACTTAAAATAGCGGCATTATTGGGTAAAAAATAGCCGACATTAAAGTCATCAAAACGACCCATCACTTGCCAGCCAATATTATTCCGTAGGTCGATAACGCCTTTTGCCTTGACTGCGCCTGCCTCGCCTGCATAATCCAGCTGACGCACACTGATGAGCTTCGGCGTACCCGCAGCATTGATAATCAAGCGCCCTTTGGGGACATCTGCGGTGTCAAT
>DAIPIF010000114.1:2356-6463 GCA_036770925.1 Psychrobacter sp. | reverse complement strand
TTTATCAAAGGCAACCAATGCCACATTACGCGCCAGCTTGATGGCAGGGTTGGGGTGGGTGAAGCCATGCACCACCGCATCACAAAAGCGAATCACGCGTTTTTGGTCGGTTTGGCGGGCTTTCTCATAACGTTTCAGCAATTTTATATCGCCGATATCCGCGCCTTTTAACACTTGCATGCTCATCATTTGTGCCAGTACATGGGCGTCACGCATACATAAGTTAAAGCCTTGACCGGCAACAGGATGCAAGGTGTGCGCCGCATTACCCATAATAACGCAGCGACCCTGCACTTGACGCTTTGCCAATACGCGAGTTAACGGATAAGCGCCGCGCCGACCTGCGGCTACAAAGGTGCCTGCACGGCTGCCAAAGGCATGTTGCAAGGTCGCCAAAAAGTGCGCATCATCCTCTAAATACTGCGCCTCATCCCCTGTAGGACACACCCAGACCACCGAGCGTCTATAGCCTGTTTGGTACTCCGTATTGCCATCGCCTTCTGGGTCGGTTAAGGGCAAGACGGCTAAAGGTCCTGCGGGGCTAAAGCGCTCTATCGCCACATGATGATGCGGCATCGACGTCTCAACCACACCAACGATAGCGGTTTGCTCATAGTCATAAGTGGTAGTACCGATATTTAGTAACTGGCGTACGGTAGAGTCGCGCCCATCACAAGCAACCAAGACGCTGCCTTGCAACTGCTGCTCGCCCTCCTCACCATTATAATAACTAAAGGTGAGCGTCACCCCATCAGATTGCTGATTGACAGCGGTGACATCGGCATTATCAATTAAAGTAATCAGCGGCTCATGTTGCGCCGCCAGTAGCAGCTTGCGACCCAGCCAAGCGTTTTCCATCACTTGCCCAAAGGATTCTACTTGCTCATCCTCTTTATTGAGCTGCGCCCGCCCAAAACTGCCCTGCTCACTAATCTGTACCGCATCGATACGGCACGCATGACTTTGCAATTGTGACCACAAGCCAATCTCTTCATAAATCTGCACCGTGCGCCGTGAGAGCGCCGTATTACGGCTGTCTAAATAATGACTACGCGTGCGGTCATCGGTTGGGCTAATCTCTGGATAGCTATTTTTTTCTAATAAGGTACTGGCAATGCCATGATGTGCTAATAATAAAGCAAAGGATAAGCCCACATGCCCGCCGCCCGCTATTAATACTTGCTGCTCGGTCAGCTTAGCTGTAGGTATCGGTGGTGAGTGTTGACTGTGTTTGGCGTCCGTTTGTTCGCGGTTTATTTGCGTGCGGTTTAACGGGGTTGTTGTATTTAAATCGTTATGACTCATTATTCTTCTTCCTGTTATTTTTTTGCGATAGGTTTGTTATAGATTAGCATAAATAATCAAAGGCTCTGTTTGCTTAACGCGACCCTTTAAGTGCCTGCTTGGTTGCAATCCACCTACAAAACCCAGCCCTCAAGCAAGGCAGGACGCTTGAATTTTAAAAACTATCAACCATAATAACAAGAGTGCTTTATTTTATATATTTAGCCCATCAGTGGCTCTTATCATAACCATATAATACCACTGAAGCGGGCAACCACCACAAGGATAATCGCTTGACTGACTCCATGAGCCGTACAGTAACCTTTGAATCGCTCACCTCAGCACAGCTAAAAACCGTGCTCGGTGAATATAATAATCATCTAAAATATATCCAAGAACGCCTTGATATAAAAATAAATCAACGCCAAAACGCATTCATTCTAAGCGGTGATTTGTCGGCTGTTGAGCGCGGCGAATATATCTTATATAAACTGGCTGAAGAGGCGCAAACCACCAAAGATATCAGTGCCGCAGAATTGCATCTCATCATTCAATCGAGCAGCGCCCGTGAGCAAGATGGCGCCGATACTGTCGTATTTGCGAATGAGGATGATAATGAGCTTGATTTGGACTCGCCGAGTGACTTTACGCCCACTACTTTGCGCACGCGTAAAGGCAAAATTGTCCCACGTGGCGGCAATCAGCAGCGTTATGTCAAAAACGTCCTAAGCGCTGATGTATCCTTTGGTATTGGTCCTGCAGGTACGGGTAAAACCTATCTGGCGGTCGCTTGCGCGGTTGATATGCTTGAGCGTAATGAGATTGAACGACTATTATTAGTACGTCCTGCGGTTGAAGCGGGTGAGAAGTTAGGCTTTTTACCAGGAGATTTGACCCAAAAAATCGACCCTTATTTGCGCCCGCTGTATGATGCGCTGTATGAGATGATTGGCTTTGAAAAAGTCGGCAAAATGCTCGAGCGGCAAATCATTGAAGTCGCCCCACTCGCCTATATGCGTGGACGCACGCTCAATAACTCTTTTGTCATTTTGGATGAGGCGCAAAACACCACCCCTGAACAGATGAAGATGTTTTTGACGCGTTTAGGCTTTGGCTCACGCGCGGTTATCACTGGTGATATCTCGCAAGTTGACTTGCCACGTGGGACAAAATCTGGACTGGCGCAAGCGATGGAGATTTTGAGCGATATTGAAGAAATTCATATCACGAAATTTGACTCAAAGGATGTGGTACGCCACCAATTGGTACAAAAAATCGTCGAAGCTTATGATGTTTTTGATGAGGAACAATTGGCGCTACAAGAAAAGCGCAAGCTTGAGCGCAAACAGGCACTGGCTAAATTATAATGGCTCGCTTTAGAATTATCCAAAATAAAATATAGGCTTAACCGTGCATAATTATGAACGGTTAAGCGAAGGGTCATCATGGCGTGGCTTATCGCATTATTTCAGCTGCCTTTACTGACTTGTACGTTCAGTCTTATTCATATGATTGCCTTTATTCTTGTATCCGCTTTGACCTTGTCTTAGCGCTTGTCTTTCCGCCTTTAGCTTAGTCAGCTGGGCACGCTGCTCGGCAGTCAACACTTGCATCATGGCGTCATGATTTTTCAGGCGCTCGCCCCGACTATTTTCTCTAATCGCTTGAATTTGCGCTTGCTGAGTGGCGGTCAAATTCAGCTCAGAAAATGGGTTTTTCTTAGCGTTTTTATGTTGCATATGATTTTGTGTACTATGGTATGACGTGCCCTCTGTTGCGGCACCCACGTTAGCACAAGCACTTAACGCAAATAAACCAGATACCGCAATCACTGAACTCAGTAGTAATTTTTTCATCATTATTCCTTTTGGCATTTATTAAAATTGAATATTCATTCCGACTATTAAAAGTTATATCCTCACGCAAAAACCTCTGCTTAAGCCTCTAAACGCCTGCTAGTTATTGGTCTTTGGCGCTGTCTATCTCTCTATAAGTCTATAATAGGACACCTCGGTATTAAGATCTGCTATGAAACATTAAGAAAGGTAACGTTTGCGTTTAGGCGCTGTCAGTTGCTGCTATATCCTGTAGTCTATCGCTATTATCAACACAAAAGTGATACGACTATTAATAAAAACCAACCCTTTAAAATAGCAGTAGTAATCAATAAGGAGACGATATGGCAAAGATATTACTAGGTGACGACGATGAAGAATTGACTCAGCTATTGCAAGAATATCTCAATAATCATGGTGTTGCCTGCGACTGCGTGCACGATGGCGAGGCCGTCATTGAGCGCCTAAAAGCGCCAAATAACGAGTCGGCTTATGATTTATTGGTGCTCGATATTATGATGCCCAAAATGGATGGATTGAGCGTGCTGCGACAACTGCCCACCATCAGTAAAGTACCCGTCATCATGCTGACGGCAAAAGGCGATGAGATTGACCGTATTATCGGTCTGGAGCTGGGCGCGGATGATTATATTACCAAGCCTTGCAATCCGCGCGAGCTACTGGCGCGGATTAATGCGGTGATTAAACGCACGACGATAAATGTCACAGCGCACCTGACAGCCGACACCTTACCCGAAAGCCGCTTGCACCTTGACCCCGCCACTCGTCAGTGCCATATCAATGGTACCGAGCTGCAAGTCACTGGTACTGAATTTGATTTATTACTTGAGCTATTAAAACAAAAAGGCGGCGCGGTCAGTAAGGAGCAGTTATCAAAAAATGTCTTGCAGCGTGCGTGGCAGCCCTTTGACCGCAGCCTTGATGTGCATGTTTCGCGCCTGCGCAAAAAGCTGCAACCCTATCATGA
>DAIPIF010000114.1:0-2256 GCA_036770925.1 Psychrobacter sp. | reverse complement strand
ACGCCACTAAATAAAAAGGGTAATGATGACACTATTGCCGCCTAAAATACTGCCATTAACCGCCAGAATGCCACTATTTTGGCGACTATTTTTGAGCTTATTATTCACCATATTATTAACCTCAATGGCTTCTATCTTGGTTGAACGCAGTCTCAATGAGCGCGCCCTTGCCCATCGGGTTGAGGAAAAAATTGAGCATTTATTAATCCAACGTGACGTATTAGTGAGCGCTATAGAAGCTGGCGATTTACTATCAATTGGGCAGTTGTATCAGCAAGATAAACGCTTTATGAATCAAATCAGTATTTATGATGAGCAAGGAGCTCTGCTTTTCCCAAGGCGCGGGCGTATGATGCAGCGCTATAGAGACAGGCACCCATCAAGTCAAGAGCTTGCGACTCAGCGCCCTGATTCAAGCGCTTATAACGGGCTACTGAACACGCCTAATCTCGATAACACCCTTATCAATATTGATAACCGTCCTGAGATGGCGGACACTTTTGCCACCTTACCCAATGGACAACTACTGACTTTAAAGATACACCCGCATTTACGTTTTTCTGACCTAAGAGCCTTGCAGCGTAGCAATGTTATGGTACGCGGCTTGCTGATTATTCTGTTCAGCGTGCTGGTGTGCTTTTGGCTCAGTCGTACGATGATTCGGCGGATTAGTCAGGTGCAAGATACGGTGCGGCAAATGATAGACGGGCATTATCACGCTGATCCTGATATCAGTCAGCTGGGCTGCGATGAGCTGGGATTACTTGGCAAAGACGTCGCGCAATTATCCACCCGCCTAAAAGATAGTGAGCTGGCGCGTAAGCAGATGTTAAGTGATATCTCGCATGAGCTGCGCTCGCCGCTGGCACGCCTTGAGGTGGCGACCGAGCTGACCCGCGATTTTGCGCCAACGGCTACGCGCTATCTTGATCGTATCGATAAAGAGTCGGCGCGGATGAATGAGCTGATTGCACAAATCATTCATATCCAGTCCCTGCAAATGCAGCAATATAGCGCAGATACCTCAGAACAAGAGCCGGTCAATATTGCCCATCTTATCAGTGAAATCGGACAAGATGTCTGCTTTGAGTTTCAAAATAAGCCAGTACAGTGGCAATGGCAAACTCCAGACGACTTAAATCGTTTAGAACCATCAGATAACTGGCTGATCATGGGCAATCCAGAACAGCTGCATAGCGCCCTTGAAAACGTCATTCGTAATGCCTTTATCCATACGCCCGCCCATTCAACCGTTAGCGCTGATATTACTAAAACCAAAACGCTTGATGGCAAACAGGCTATCCAAATTAGCATCCTTGATGAAGGTGACGGCATCGCGGATAAAGACTTACAGCGTATTTTTCAGCCCTTTGTGCGCCTTGATGCCGCACGCCAACGCCAAACCGGTGGTTACGGTTTGGGACTGGCGATTGTACATGCGGTTATCATGGCACACCGCGGTCATATTTATGCGTATAATCGAGCAGATGGCAGCCAAGGTTTATCACTACAAATTATCTTACCACAATAATAAAAGGGCTATAATGTGATAGCGACTGCCTGAGTGATAGTGAAGTTTAGATTAGATTACTTAGGCTATTTTGATTATTATCAACACCTTACGTCCCCTCACAGAGAGAGTACATCCTTGACGACACTGAAGTATATTGCCCACTATCCTGAGCACATTCAAACGCAAGCGGCAGAACTGCTGCATAGTGGTCAGCTGGGCAGTTATATTCAAAAAAACTATCCCGATAGCCATCCTATTCAGACCGATAAAGCCCTGTATCAGCATATCAATGCCCTAAAAAATCAGTATATGCGTAATATCGGTCCCCTCACCCAAGTGAGCTATAACAGTAAGCTTAATGTCCTCAAAAATGCGCTAGGGATACACACCTATCAGTCGCGAGTACAAGGCAATAAGCTCAAAGCGCATAATAGCATCACCGTAGCCAGCTTATTTAAAGAAGCCCCGCCTGAATTTTTGCAAATGATTGTGGTACATGAGTTGGCGCATTTTAAAGAAAAGGAGCATAACAAAGCTTTTTATCAACTATGCCGTCATATGGAGCCAGAGTATCATCAGTTTGAGCTCGACACACGTTTATGGCTGCACTGGCGCGAGACAGTATAAAGTGGCGCTCGCCTACTATTGCCCTACTCAAAAGAGACACCTTTTGGCAGATACAAATTTGTGAATAGCTGTTTAGTATAAAATATTGTATTTTGATGCGATTACATGTATAACAT
>DAIPIF010000113.1:0-6531 GCA_036770925.1 Psychrobacter sp. | reverse complement strand
TATGCCTGACATCCACGCGCTAAACCGCATGGTTTTACGGCACTTATTGATAAAATAACTCACGCCAGATAATAAGGTGGGTTATGTAAAATAAAGCCATCACAGTGCTGCCCCAAAAACACAAAAAGCGACTGAGTAAAAGTCGCTTCGTGTTCATGCTGAGGTATGGTTAAGGTACTTTAAGCCAAAGTCAGGATTATATATGTCCTTGGTTTTGGCGCTCTTTCATCTCTGACAAGGTTTTGCAGTCGATGCACTGAGTTGCGGTGGGACGTGCTTCTAGACGGCGCAAACCAATCTCTACGCCACAGGTCTCACAAAACCCATAATCATCGCCATCAATCTCAGAGATGGATTTATCAATTTTGCGAATCAGTTTACGCTCACGGTCACGCGTACGCAGCGCTAAGGCAAACTCTTCTTCTTGGGTGGCGCGGTCATTGATATCAGGCATCGCTCCTGACTCATCTTGAATATAGGTCTTGGTGCGATCAGCCTCGCCAATCAGCTGGCTTTTCCAATCTAACAGCAGGGCTCGAAAGTGTTCCAGCTGCTTATCAGACATGTATTCTTCATCTTTAGCAGGGACATACGGGGTAAATTTAACATCACTCGGATTCGTGGTTAGGGTGCTCATATGGGTATCCTATTTTTTCAAATTAATCCAACAAAACGCTATCTTCAAAGACGGATTCTAGCAACTGAGCGTAATGATAATAGCTCAGCTGCAAGACAGCCTTTTTACAGAACGTTTTACCACTGGGTCACGCAATTAACACAGTTGAACTAACGATTTGGCTATCCTAGCCATTATCATATTATTAACACCTATTATTTGATAAATATCAGGCATTTATTACATCTTAATCAATATCGAGAACTTGGCAAAATAAAGATTAGCGCGGTCTAACTGATACCGTTTATAACGCTTAAGCATCTTTATTATGGCTCATAAAACTGGGCATCAAGTATCTAGTCTTTTAACCCAGCTTGCAACCTGTCCATTGTTGGCTAATTGCAACCAACGGTAACCGGGTAGGGCGTTGTCGTCTAATGCAAAATCATCTTCAAGCGGTTTGAACTGATAGCAGGTAGACGGCGTATTATAGACCGTCACCCCTTTATAATGAGCAACGCGCTCTTGGTGGGTGTGTCCACTGGTGACCACGCGCAGATGCAAAAAAGGCTCAAGGCGTTGCCAAAACCCTTCTGCATTTTCGGCAATATGCTCATCTATCCACTCAGAATCCATCGGCATAACATGATGATGTAAAGCGATTATCGCAGGCTTCGTACACTGGGTTAACTGCTCACATAACCAGTCTAAATGCGCGCGGGTAATCTCGCCCGCCACCTTACCGGGAATCGCTGAATCTAATAATAATATCTGCCAATAGTCGCTTTCAAGCACATGATGATTGAGTAAACGGCTGTCCGCTGGGCGAGGAATGAGTTCACGCTGAAAAAAAGGTCGCTCACTACCTCTCTCATCCGTGACATCATGATTACCGGCGATACACACAAAGGGGATGTTGGTCGCCTTTAATACCTCAAAAATATAATCATAAATAGCGGGCTGAACCTCACTGACTAAATCACCGGTCACTAATATCAAGTCGCAGCGCATGTCTTCTGCTAGTGCTTGCTTGATAACCGCCTCAAAACTGTGCTGACAGTCATACTGCCCCGTCGAACCATCGCTGGCATTTGGATCATAAGTCGATAAATGCATATCCGTAATTTGCAGGATGTTTAACGACTCATCCGGCGTACTTATTTTATAAGGAGGGTAGCTTGGCATGGGTTTAATCCCTCATTATTAGGCAAAATAATCAAATCTCATAAAGCCACTATTTTATGCTTTATGCCGCTCGTTGTTAGCCCTATTTTTTGGAGTGCCAGCACTATGGCAGCCCAAAATGGCTTAGCTATCATGACTAAATATATTTAGGCGGTTTTATAGCATATATTTTGTAAAAGCTCTAGTATTGTTTATTATAAGCGAATGTTGACTACTGTTTAATGACGCTTGAGCCAAAATTTTGGCATGATTGGTTTGGCTAACATAAACTTGGAGATAATCAGCGCCATAAAAAATAAAATCGCCAAGACCAAAACAATCGCCAGTCCCGTCTGAATATCGAGCCAAATACTACCCCAAACGCCTAACGTCACGCCTAATTGCGCGACTATCAGCGCCATAATTACCATCTGTTTCGGCGCTGTCGCATACAGCCGCGCCGTCAATGCGGGCAACACCAGTAAACCGCTAATCAGCAGACTACCCACCGCTTGTAGAGCAATCGCACAAAATCCTGCCAGTACGCCCATAAAAAATAAGCGCTGACGTACGGGATTCACACCCTGAATACGCGCGAGCGCCTCATGGGTCGCCAGCTTGATTTGGGCAGGCCAAATATAGCTCAAAAACCCCAAGCCGACCAACACGCTAACAGCGAGTAGCGGCAAATCCGCCCAATCCAAATCTAACAAATTACCAAATAAAAACCCCAGTACATTGGCTTGCTGATCGGTCAATTGGGTCAAGGTCAACAGCCCCAAGCACAGCAGCGATACCGCCACCACTGCTAGCACGGCATCGACAGGCAGGCGCTCATCATCTATAAGTACCAGCCCTAACACCACCATGACACTGACAATAATAATCCCAGCGCCCATCGGCAACTGCCACCACACCGCCAGTGCCACCCCTAATAAGGTGCCATGCGCCAAAGCATCCGCAAAAAAAGCCATGCGCCGCCACAGTACCAAGCAGCCCAGAGGCGCGGATAATAATCCCAAAATACTGCCGGCAATCCAAGCAGGAGCAATAATAGCTAACCAAGCCGCCATAACTGACATCGTCCATTAACAGGTCATAAAAAGGTAAACGTGCTGATTTATAAATGATAAAGCACGCGTAAAAGTAACGGCTACTTATGGTAACTCACTGGGCGCACTACTATGAGCACTGTGCTCGCAAGCGTGTGGCTGATGGATATAAGGCTGCTCATAATGATGCCCAAACAGCTTTTGAAACTCACTGCTAATCGCCAGCTCACTCGGTTGCCCCTCGCAGCAGATATGCTTATTGAGGCAAATCACCCGCCGACTGCCACGCATCACCCAATGCAAATCATGGGAGACCACAAGCATCGCACAGCGCAAAAAGTCAGGCAATTCATCGATAAACTGATACAGCCAAACCTCCGTATCAGGGTCAAGCCCTTGCATCGGCTCATCTAGTATCAGCAAATTCGGCTTATCAAGGAGCGCCCGAGCCAGTAGCACGCGCTGGGTCTCACCGCCTGATAAATGGTGCATTTGCCGTGACAATAAATGATTGAGAGACAAATTATCAAAAATAAACTGCCGTTGCTCAGCAGTTAAACGGCGTTTATGGGCTTGCGCTAATAAGTCTTTAACCCGTAGCGGCAAAATAGGCGCAACCGCAAAACGCTGGGGCACATAGCCTAATTGTAGCGTTTGATGGGCTTTTATCTGTCCTTGTGTCGGCTCAATTAACCCCAAAATTAGCTTAACCAATGTGGATTTGCCGGCACCATTTGGACCAATAACGCTAATGGTTTCATACTGCGCAATATCGATATTAATCTGTGACACCAAACGCTGCTCGCCAATATAATAGCTAACATTATTCAAACTGAGCAGTTTAGAGCTACTATCACTATCCGTTGTAGGGCTATGATTAGTGATGACTGTTGGCTTGTGCTTAGACGGTACGGTAAATGAGCTCATAAAATGGGGGGCTATCATTATTGGTGGGTTCGGAGGGTTTTAAAATCACAGCTGAAGAGTTTGGCGGCTTTATTGGCACGCATGGCAACGTCCACTTAATTCAATAACGCTACGGGCGACGATAAAACCCACATCTTGCTGGGCAAAGCTCATCATCTCCTGCACCGGCAAGCTACTGCATTCTTGGACGCGCTGGCAGTCCTCACAAATCAAAAAAGCGGCAGTATGCTGAGCGCGGGGATGACAACACGGCACATAGGCGTTAATCGAGGTCAATTGATGAATCAAACCTTCGTCTAATAAAAACTCCAAACTGCGATATACCGTCGGCGGCGCCACGTTTTTGACCGTATCTTTATCACCCTCTGCTGATAAACGTTTTTGCTGCAATTGCGTTATCAAATCATAAGCGCCGACTGGCTTATTAGCTTGCAACACCAGCTCATATATCTGCTGACGCAAAGGTGTGAAGCGCACGCCATTTGCGTGGCATTGCTCTTTGGCAGCGTTGAGCCGTTTGTGCACATCTTTTGCCGTAAAATAATGCACATCGTGCAAATGCTCGCAAGGTGATGGAATATCGGACATCAGGCACACTCCTAAAAATAATCGTGCGTTTTTAATTGTTATAGTATAACATAATACTTATAAGCTCATGCCATTATAATCATAAAGTCTAACCATAGGCATCATTATAAATGACAGCCTTACTTTTTAATCATTCATTTACGGGATAACGACCGCATGCCTACTCACCAGTATGACCGCGCTAATACCTGCTCTCAATCATCAAACGGCTTATTAAAACCCTCTAAATCATATCAGTCATTACGCTGGCTCATCAGCGCTTTTTTATTATGGCTCATAGCCAGTATGAGCCTAATCAGTGCCCAAGCGGCAACTGTTAGTGTGAGTAATTATCCGCTATTTTTATTAAGTAATGAGGTGACCAAAGGCGCGCCCTCTGCCAAGCAATTATTGCAAGCAGGGGAGGTGGGGCATCATGGCAGTATCAGTCCCGGCGACATCAAATCCATTCAGGACAGTAAATTTGTGGTGTGGTTTGGCGCCGCGTTAGAGAATAATTTAGCCACCACGTTAGATAGCGCCCCAAATAGCATCTCTTTATTTGCCTTTGATGCTTTTAAACGGCATCCGTTACGCGATGTCCAAGGCAAGCCGATTGCGGGCACGCTTGACCCGCATATTTGGCTCGACCCCGACAATGCCAAGGCTATTGTACGCGCCTTAGCCGTCATTCATAGCCATGCCAATCCGCAACACAAAGCCCTTTATCAAGCCAATGCGCAACAGTTTGCCCAGCGTCTTGATGCCGCAGTCGCCGCGCAGCAAAACAGTAAAAAAGTACAACCTTATTGGGCGTATCACGATGCTTATCAGTATCTAGAAGCCGCCGCCAAGCTCACGCTCATTGGCAGCTTGAGCACCGACCATCATCTCGCGCCCAAAGCCAGTCAACTGCGCTGGCTCAACGAGCAACGTCCCACCAAACAGATGTGCCTAGTGGCGCAAAGTCAGCCCGCGACTGGACTGCTTGCCAAATTACAACCCGTCAATAGCAGTATCCAGACTGAGGATATGAGCGGTAGTAAAGATTTTATCAGTGGCTGGTCAACCATGGTGCAGCAAATCAGAAACTGCATCTCCTAAACGCATCTTATAACCCATTATCGTCCATTTTCTGAGTGCTTTATCGCTAAATGCTTGATAAGCGCCACCTTTTACTTGCTTAAGCGCGGCGCACTCCCTATAATGAGTGGCGTTTTATTTTGGTTAAAAGGTATGCTTATTAAGTGCCTAATCTGTGAGAGGCTTAAATACTCCAAAACTAGAAACATCAACGTTTAGGATAGCTAATGAGCAGACCTGCTAGGCGTGCCCAAAAAGATCAGATAAGCCTCTATATTAAGCGTCAAGCATGGATACTCTTTATCCTAATTGTTATGATTAGCCTATTAGATGTCATCTGGCTACACAGTCAGCTTGTTATTGCCAAAAGTTTCGCCATTGGCGCGTCACTCAGTTTTGTCAATCAAGCCGTTTTTGCCAGTTTTGTCTTTCGGCATAGTGGTTATCGCGCCCGTAGACACATTGTCAGCCAAATGTATCGTGGTCAGACCATCAAATGGCTATTAACGGTAGTGGGCTTTGCACTTATTTTTATAACCATAAAACCACTGTTAGCGCCCGCATTATTCATAGGATTTATCATAATGCAGCTGAGTCATAGTGGGCTGTTATGGTATATTCGCTAATGTCAATAAATAAATTTTTACAATTTAATTATGGACGCAAAGCCATATTCCTAAACGCTATCAGCTATTACCTTACTTATACAGTCAATAAAAAATGAATAATTGACTTTACACGAATACAACGCTGCATTAAGATACACAGCTAATTGTTTTGATAAAAGTGTCGTATTAGGCGCTTATCACTTGCTAAATGGATATGAAGCAAGAACACACATAATAAATTTATGTGCAAATGCCAAGGGCTGGTAGTGATTACTCAAAGCCCTTTTTTGATAGCTAAAATTTATAGTCCCTTATGAAAGTCTATTAAAAATAAGTATTTGCATAAGTGCTATGGGTTGGATGTTGTTGGTTACATGAGCGCTTTGGCGGTAGCTATTTTTACACGTTATCTTTGTGATAAATAGTCCCACGAGTCAACTCATCAGATAACAACCGTATTTTTTGGTAATTGATTAAATATTTGATTAATAAGAAGCTTACATTATGGCAGCCG
>DAIPIF010000112.1:0-6540 GCA_036770925.1 Psychrobacter sp. | reverse complement strand
GCTGACATCGTAAAGCAGTGCTTAGTAAACTCAATAATCAGTAAAACTTATAACAACACAATTTTTGCCAATAAAATAGCGGTCAGCACCCAAACTGGAATGGTGATTTCAGAGAATTTACCCGTCATCAGCTTAACCGCCGTAAAGGTAATAAAACCCAGCGCAATACCATCGGCGATAGAATAGGTCAGCGGCGTTAATAATAACACCACGGCAACCGGCGCGGCTTCGGTTAAATCCTCCCAATTGATATCTTTTAGGGTAAATAACATCAATACGGACACATAAAATATCGCCCCAGCCGTGGCATAAGCAGGAATCATACTGGCTAATGGCGCAAAGAAAATACTCAGTAAAAACATCACGCCGACCGTAACCGCCATCAAACCCGTGCGCCCACCAGAGGCGACACCTGAAGCACTTTCGATATAGCTGGTGGTGGACGAGGTGCCCAGCATTGCCCCTGCCACGGTCGCCGTCGAGTCCGCCAATAGCGCTTTATCCATATTAGGGATATTGCCATCTTTATCAATCAAGCCCGCTTTGCTCGCGATACCCACCAAGCTGCCCGTAGTATCAAATAAATCGACGAATAAAAAAGCAAATATCACACTTATCATGCCCACATCAAACGCGCCGGCAATATCCAGCTGCATCAAGGTCGGTGCAATCGACGGCGGCGCTGACATAATCCCTGCAAACTGAGTATGACCGGTTAATAAACTAATCACCGTAATCAGCAAAATACCAATCGTGACCGCACCCGGCACCTTTTTATAGACTAGCCCGATAATCACAAAAAAGCCCAATGCC
Organism: Psychrobacter sp.; assembly: GCA_036770925.1. Lineage (GTDB taxonomy): Bacteria > Pseudomonadota > Gammaproteobacteria > Pseudomonadales > Moraxellaceae > Psychrobacter. Next base: position 5,727 of record DAIPIF010000112.1, on the reverse strand, counting down.
GCCGTCATCGGCGCAAAGGAGCGCATGTCACCGAGCATCACCAGCGTCTCATCACGCCCGACGATAATACCTGAGCTTTGGAGAGCAATAAATGCCAAAAACGCGCCGATACCCGCGACAATACCTTGCTTTAGACTATTTGGAATGGCATTAATCACCCATTCCCGAATCTTAAATAAGCTGAGCAGAATAAACAGGCAGCCTGATAAAAACACCGCGCCTAGTGCCGTCTGCCACGTATAACCCATGCCCAGTACCACGCCATAGGTAAAAAAGGCGTTCAGACCCATACCCGGTGCGAGCGCTACTGGCAAACGGGCATAAAACCCCATAATAAAACAGCCGACTGCCGCCGCCAAACAAGTCGCGACGAATACCGCGCCCTTATCCATACCTGCATCGGCAAGCACGTTAGGGTTGACAAAGATAATATAAGCCATCGTCAAAAAGGTGGTAATACCGGCGAGGATTTCTGTTTTAATGGTGGTGTTCTCACCATTAATCCCAAAATAGCGTTCAATTGCATTCATAAGTGTCGCGCCCAGCTTGCTTGTGAAAAAGCTCATATATAAAAAGCTTACGTGTAAAACTTTTGGTAAACAGTTGGTAATAAGGCGCAACAGTCTAGAGAAATTATGCTACAAATTCAATCACTACGCGTGCCTTATCGGTCTAATACCACCTTTTGCTTTTTGACTCCGAGTCAGTCAGCACTTGCGCCGCCTATGGCTTCGAGCTTTTAATATATCTCATACTTATTTAATAAAATCAGTAATCCGGGCAGCCATCCTGTGGTGAGCGCACAAAAAATGCTATAGACACCCACTTGCCTTTGGATGTTTTTTGATAAACTGAGCATAAAAAAGAATAATAACCAAAGAGCTGACCATGCATACCAATTAAAAATACTCCAAATACTCATATCCGTGCTGATACTAAAGGTAGCATTGAGTGCAATTACCATAGCGGTGACGCTCACAAATAAACAAAACCAGCCGAGACCCTTTGAGTTTGTTTTTAAAATCTCGTTTGCCGCCACCCATAAATAAGTAAAAGAGAATAAAAAGGTAAAAGCCCCTGTAGTGATTAAACTCTGATCTTGGGCAGGATTAAACACTAAATACGCCGCAATTAAAAAGCTTAACACTCCGACCATCAGGTTAATGACAATCACTTCTTTATCTTCGATATGACCTAATAGCCAGATGCCATTGATCAGTAAAACTGCGCCAACATAGAGTAATGTTAGACCTAACATGATTCTCTCCTTATACAATGGCTGCTATAGTCAATCCTGTGATAGAAAACAGGCAGTCTTTAAAAGACTCTTAAATGCTAATAATATAAACCGTCAGGACTGACTGCCCTCCAAAATCCGAAAGGATTTTATCATTTTAAAATATTATTAAATGACCTTTTTGTCATTTAGCAGTACACTAACGGCTAAATAGTCAGCGCGGAATACATAACGACGGGATAAAGCGTCAGGTTAGCGCCAGTCAATCCCTTAACCGTTACCCCATAAACAACCGCCTTATCGTTATATACTAAGGCTAGCTGGTTTAAGCTTCGCCCTTAAACTGGTTTTTGTTCATCATTGTGAGTTTGCTTCATGCCAGAATCTTTAAATATTTTAGACCTTGTTCTCCAAGCGAGCCTACTGGTACAGATTGTAATGGGGCTACTGTTGCTCGCCTCATTGGTCAGCTGGGTGATTATTTTTCGTCTCAGCTCCCGTATCGGTACTGCCAAAAACTTCGATCAGCAGTTTGAAAGCTGGTTTTGGTCAGGAGAGGACTTAGCGAAGCTGTATCAAGGTATCCAAGGCTCGCCTGATCGCCAAGGTCTTGAACAGATTTTTTATGTGGGATTTTCTGAATATCTGCGTATGCAAAAAAAACGCCAACCCAAAGACGATATCATCGATGGCGTTGAGCGTAAACTGCGCGTGGGTTTAGGTCGTCAGCAGCAGTTATTAGAGTCGGGCATTGCCACCCTTGCCAGCATAGGTTCCGTTGCGCCTTATGTGGGTTTATTTGGTACGGTTTGGGGGATTATGAATGCCTTTTTGGGATTATCACAAACCGAGCAGGCGACCCTAGCCTCCGTTGCCCCCGGTATCGCTGAAGCCCTTATTGCCACAGCGATGGGGTTGTTTGCCGCTATCCCAGCGGTACTGGCATATAATCACTTTACCGCTAAATCTGCCCGCCTTTATGACTCACGGGCACTGTTTTGTGATGAGATGACGGGCATGCTACAGCGTGAAACCAGTAACGAGAGTGCTGCACCAACGCCTCAAAGCACTCCGGTTGCAGGATTATAATATTATGAAACCCAGTCCCTTTAGCCGCAAAAAAGTCACGCTCAATAGCGATATGAACGTTGTGCCTTATATCGATGTCATGCTGGTGCTGTTGGTGATATTTATGGTCACCGCGCCGATGCTGACCACTGGGGTTGAGGTTGATTTGCCCAAACAACAAACCAACACCATGAGTCAAAATCAGCTGCCGGTCATCATCTCTTTAACCGGTGACGGCGAGATTTTTATCAGTTATGAGGAGCACATTGATGTGCCTATGAGCGAGTCTGAGCTGATAGACACCTTATCAAACCTCCAAGCTCAAGGAAATTCTGAGGGCGTATCGCCGCTACAGGTAATGATTAATGCCGATCAAAATAATCAATATGGCGCTATTATGGCGTTGATGGCAAATTTGCAGCAGGCAGGCATTCAAAAGGTCGGTTTATTAACCGGCGCACCTTTGCCCACGCCAAAGTTATAAGTTATACTTTCATATCAGTAAATTTATAATAAAAAACGCAATGTAATTAAGCACCTAGCTCAATTAATACCACCCACAGCGCTCATGAGCGGCTATACGAGTAAACTTGTAATGAATAATGCGCCTGCCGTTTTTGTTCCCACCCAGCCTGAGAGTGATGGGCTGACTTTGCCTACCTTACTGAGCTTGCTTGCGCATGGCATTGTGATTGGATTATTGATTTATAATTTTCAAAGTGCTGAGGTAGAAACTGTCGGTAGTATCGAGACCATTATGGTCTCCCCTGAACAACTGGCGGAGATGCAAAGTCAAATACTTGCCAATCAAGCGGCAGCGTCGTCGGGTACAGCGGTGGATAATCTGCCTAGTGGGGCTATCAATGACGCGCCGCTCAATCCTAACGATATGAGCACTGAGCGCTTTAATCCGAATACTCCCAGTACAAGCAGGGCAAGTAGCGCCGCGCCTACCTCACAAAGAGTGCCGGTTTTTTTGCAGTCCGATGAGCCAAGCGACAGCAGTACGCCTATATTGATGAGCCAAGAGCAGCAGCAACTGCTTACTGAGCAAGCGCAAGAGCATGAGCAAAATGTTGCAGAATCAGTGGCGCAACAAGAAGCACTGGCTAATGAGCGCCTTGATAGCGTCGAGCAAAACCGACAAGAAGAACAAGCGCAAGTACGCGAGCAACTTAAAGAGTTTAAAAATAAAGAAAGCAGCACGCCCAAAATTGAGCGACCCAATAATAAACAGCGCAATATAGAGATTACCTCAGGCAGCGGTGGTAAAAACTATAGTCTGTCAGAGGGTCAGTCAACGCTCGCTGGTGAGTCGGCAACCTCAAGCCCCACTAAAGGTAGCAGTAGCAGTGCCTCAAGCGGCAGTCGCGGTGCCAGTAATAGCGAGATTATCAGCTTAATCAAACGTAATTATAATCCGCCTATTGCCAGTAAAGGCTCCGTCCAACGCGCCACCTTAACCATCACGGTGAATGCCAGTGGCACGGTGACCCATGTCAGCGCCTCAGGGTCTAATACGGCGGTGAACGATGCCGCAAAACAAGCGGTTATGAATGCAGGCAGCTTACCTATCGATGCCGATGACCCAAAATACCCCACCTTTACCATTCAGTTTAATGGTAGTAACTGAGTATTTTTACGCTAAGCCCCTTGCAGCCTGTCACCGATTACCTTACCTTAATGGTCAATTGATAAGCGCTTAAATGATGAGCAATTATCATTATTAAGGCATATCATTGCTTATTACATTTATATTTTAGGAGGCTGATTCAGTCATGCATACTTATAAAAAACTATGTTTTGCCCTGCTTGCTGGTGCAGCAAGTCTCACTCTACTACCTAGTGCCATGGCAGCGCCTGTGGTTTTACAATTGGATTATGATATTCCGGTACAACAAAACCAAGTGGCTTTTGTGCCCTTTGCCGGTGATTCAGTCATCTCTCCTATTATTGTGCAAAATCTAAACCGCTATGACTTAAAAGTAACCAGTAAAGATTTACCCCAACAGCCGCGTAGCAGTAGTGAGCTGGCAGGCACTTTGCCGGTTTGGCAACAGCTGGGCATTCCTTATCTCGTCGTCGGTAGCACTCGCAGTGACCGCGGCAAAATCATCACTGATTATGAAGTGATTAATGTACAAACGGGGCAAATTTTAGGCGGCAAACAAACCCTGTCCGCTGATAGCGATACCCAAAGCATGCGTTATGCCGCGCATGTCATCTCAGATAAAATCTATGAGCTTATCACGGGCACGCCGGGTGATTTCTCAGGACGTATCGCCTATATTGAAGAGATGGGTGTTGGCAAAAATAAAATCTCACGCCTCAAAGTGATGGATGCCGATGGCGAAAACGCCAAGACCATTACCGAAGTACAAGGCTCTATCTTTTCGCCCGCGTGGTCACCTGATGGCAATCGTATCGCTTATGCGGTACAGCGTGAAAAATCTTATCCCATCATTTATATCCAAAGTGTCAGTGGCGGCAGTGCGAGCGTATTAACCCCTTTTCCCGGTAGTAATTTAAGCCCGTCTTTTTCGCCAGATGGTAGCAAAATACTATTCTCTAGTAGCTTTGAGGGCAGCGCGCATATTTATGAGATAAGCGCCAGTGGTGGAAAACCCAAAAAACTCACCAATCTACCCAGTAGTGAAGTACAGCCAAGCTACGCCCCTGATGGCAAGTCTTTTATTTTTGTCTCGGACAAATCAGGCTTTAACCGCCCGCAAATTTATCGTTATGAGTTTGCATCGGGGCGCACGACCCAAGTCTCTAATAGTGGCTATGCCACCAGCCCGCAGTTCAGTAGCGATGGTAGCCAAATTGCGTTTTTAAATGGACGCACCGCTGCCATTATGAATAGTCGCGGTGCTATTATCAGCACCATTGGTAATACGGGGATTGATGAAGCGCCCAGTTTTTCACCCAACGGTAAGCGCGTGGTTTATGCCTCAATGCAAGGCGGTAAAGGGGTATTAACCATTAAATCATTAAGTGGTGGCGAGCCATTTGGCAAGTCGGGACAAGGCATCATTCGCTCGCCCGTTTGGTCCGCACGCCCCACTAAATAAGACGACCTTTCTTATAACCCTTTATCAATTTTGGTAAAATAGCCGCCCACAAAAGCGGCTTTGCAGCGCCGGTTATTATCACTCAGCGCTATTTTATAGCCTGTTTTTGTATGACATGACCCTGTAGACATAACCACGCATGCATGCTGACAATGGGCATGGGATATATTGAGAATACTTATGAAAGCCTTGACGCTGAGTTATTTATTAACCTCAACTTTATTATTGACGGGCTGCCAGTCCATCCAGTTTTTTGATAGCCCGATTCCTGTCACTGCCCATGTTAATGCCACCTCGACGCTTAGCCAACCACACTAGCTTGGCTTGCAAAATCTGCGGTTGACTGGC
>DAIPIF010000111.1:0-6598 GCA_036770925.1 Psychrobacter sp. | reverse complement strand
TATCTGAATATCACTTTAGACGTTATTAAAGATGTATTATTTATAATATGGATACTATTATAAATAATACCATTAAGCGGCTAGTACCTATATCATTTAGGGGCTAGCCTTTTTGTGCTTTTACGATGACTGATACGCTCAATACAACGTTTAATAAAATGTGAATAATAAGGAATACCGATGTCCACTATCGAAAGTACCGCGCCGATGTCCACTATTGAAGATATGGCAGATGCGCCGTTACATACCCCGCAAAAAATTCATCTAAAAGATTATCAGCCGCCAAGTTTTATGGTAAAAACGGTTGATTTAGATATCAAGCTGTTTGAGGAGTATGCAACCGTTGATAGCCGATTAGTGATGACGCGCCAAAGCGCAGGCGACTTGGTGCTTGATGGAGAAGCGCTTGAGTTAATTGCCGTCATGATTGATGGGCAAACCCTCAGCCCCGAGCGTTATCAGCACATAAATGGTCAGTTAATAATTACTGACGCGCCAGATAATTTAACCTTGCAATTACAGGTGCGTATCCATCCGCAGACCAATACCGCGCTTGAAGGACTCTATATCGCGGGCAGCGGTCGTGAGACTATGTTTGTCAGTCAGTGTGAGCCTGAGGGCTTTCGCAAGATTACTTTTTATCCTGATCGCCCTGATGTGCTATCCGTTTTTACCACTCGCCTAGAAGCGGATAAGCGTTATCCGACCTTGCTGGGTAACGGTAATTTAGTAGAGGCGGGCGCGGTTGCAGATGCACCCAACCGCCATTATGCGATATGGCATGACCCCACTTATAAACCCAGTTATTTATTTGCCTGTGTTTTTGCAGATTTGCAAGTATTGACGGATTATCATACCACCAGTGAAAACCGTAAAGTGACGCTGGAGCTGTATGCCAAAGCCGAGGATATCGATAAATGTCATGTCGGTATGCAAGCGTTAAAAGATGCGATGGTGTGGGATGAGGTTAATTATGGGCGTGCCTATGATTTAGACCGTTATATGATAGTGGCGGTCAGCCAGTTCAATATGGGTGCGATGGAGAATAAGGGGCTGAATATTTTTAATACCGCTTGCGTGTTATCGAGTCCTGAAACCACCACCGACGCGCGTAGCTTTGGGGTCAAGTCGGTGATTGCTCATGAGTATTTTCATAATTGGACAGGCAACCGTATCACTTGCCGTGATTGGTTTCAGTTGTGTCTAAAAGAGGGGCTGACAGTCTATCGTGACCAGTCGTTTTCAGCGGATCAGCAGTCAAGTGCGGTGCAGCGGATAGATGATGTGGCGACCTTGCGCGCGCATCAATTTGCCGAGGATGCAGGACCTTTGGCGCATCCAGTACGCCCTGAGAGTTTTGTTGAGATTAATAACTTTTATACCACCACTATTTATGAAAAAGGCGCAGAAATCGTGCGCATGATTGCCAATACCTTAGGCGCAGAAAACTTTCGAGCCGGCACTGATGAGTATTTTCGGCGTTACGATGGGCAAGCGGTGACCGTTGAGGACTTTTTATCAGCACTCAGCATTAGGGATAATAAAGTTGAGCGTTTTATCGACTGGTATCGTCAGCCGGGTACACCAGTATTATCAGGTCATCAGCATTATGATAGTGCCACGCAAACTTTGAGCATTACTTTAAGTCAGCAGACGCGCCATGTGGCAGGATTTGATGCGCCAAAACCCCTGCTTATTCCTGTATCAACCGCATTATTTGATAAACAAACCGGCGCGATAGTCAGCGAGCGCCTGCTGTTACTGGATACAGCGTGTCAAACCTTCAGCTTTGAGAATATCACCAGTGAACCTATCGTCTCTTTACTACGTGATTTTAGTGCGCCAGTACAATTAAATTATGACTATCAAGACGAGGATTTAGCCTTTTTGCTTCAGCATGAGACCAATGGTTTTAACCGCTGGCAAGTGACGCAAATGCTGGTCAATCGTATTTTATTACAAAATAACGACCCTGCCATCTATCTACAAGCTTTGGCAAAAAGTGTATCAACCTTAGCGGCAACCGATGCCATGCTTGCGGCGCGTTTGCTCGATATTCCCTCAGCGCAAGAGCTGGCATCGGCGCTGCATCGCAATTATGACCCTGAATGGGTGCGGCAGCAGCGTGATAGTTTATATCAGCAAGTGGCAGACAGCTTAAAAGACCAGTGGGCAACGCTATATCAGCAATTACCATTACAGCCGTATTCAGACCAGCCCGCAGCGTTAGGTGCGCGTGCACTGCGTAATGTGGTGCTGGATATGGCATTGACGGCGGGCATCACCGATGCCTCTAGTTGGGCGCAGCAGCAGTACACCAATGCCAGTTGTATGACGGAACGCTTTGGCGCGCTCAAAGCGATGGTTAATCATCACGTGGCGGGTGTTGAGGGTTACTTGGATGATTTTTATCAGCGCTTTCATGATAATGATTTGGTGATAGATTTGTGGTTCGGTGTGCAAGCATCGAGTGATGAGGTGACTACCGATAAGATTAAGGCTTTGCTGGCGCGTGAGGATTTTGATTGGCATACGCCCAACCGTATTCGCTCCGTGATGAGCGCTTTTACCATGCAACCTACGGTGCTGTGGACGCCTGAGGGCTTGGATATTTATACCGGTGTGATTCAGAGATTAGATGATGCCAATCCTGTGCTAGCGTCACGACTACTGCAAGTGTTGGCGCGTTGGTACACCTTGGTTGAGCCCCGTCGGCAAATCGCGCAAGATAAATTGCGCAAATTGCAGCAGCAAGTGGCTTCTAAAAACGTACTGGAGAGCTTGGAGAGTGTCCTTGGCGCAGCAGAGGGTTAAACTTTAAGGTGTTGCGCGCACTTATTTAGCACTTAATAATAGACATTAGAAACCTAAAAAAGCCCCTTGAGCAAATAATTAATCATGCTCAAGGGGCTTTTATTTATCATTTATAGAGTGTGTTAACGCGTTGGCAAGACGTCTTTGACCATGTCACGTAGGTTACGTAGCGCGGTGACGGTGCTATCCCAATCGAGGCAACCATCGGTGATAGAAACGCCATATTCAAGCTGGCTCAAATCAGCGGTGAGCTTTTGATTGCCACCTTTTAGGTGACTCTCAATCATCATACCGATAATGGATTTATTGCCATTTTGGATTTGTTCAGCGACATTATTGATGACCATTGGCTGCAAATACGGGTCTTTACCCGAGTTGGCATGGCTGGAGTCAATCATAATTTTGCCACTGATTTTACCTTGGGCAAGGGCGTTTTCTACTTGCTCAACGGCGGTTTCATCATAGTTGGGTTTGCCATTACCACCGCGCAGTACCACGTGGGCGTAAGGGTTGCCTTTGGATTTGATGATGGATACCTGTCCATCAGCCGATAAGCCTAAGAAGCTATGTCCTGCTTGTACCGCTTGCATGGCATTCACCGCCACCGTCATGCCGCCATCGGTACCGTTTTTAAAACCAACAGGACATGATAAACCTGAGCTCATCTCGCGATGCGTTTGGCTTTCGGTGGTACGCGCGCCAATCGCCGACCAGCTGATTAAATCCTGCATGTACTGCGGCGTATTGGGGTCTAGCGCTTCAGTGGCACAAGGCAGCCCTTTTTCATTGAGGTCAATCAATAGCTTACGGGCAGTACGCAAGCCCTTTTCGATATCGAAGCTGTCATTCATGTCAGGGTCATTAATCATGCCTTTCCAGCCGACGGTGGTACGCGGTTTTTCAAAATAAACCCGCATGACCACAAAGACGCTGTCTTCAATCTCTTTTGCGAGTACCGCTAGGCGATCGGCATATTCGTGAGCGGCTTTGATATCATGGATGGAGCACGGACCGATAACCACAAATAGGCGTTTGTCTTTACCATCCAAGATATTCTGGATAGTGTGGCGACCTTTTAGGACGGTATCGTATGCAGATTTGGTCAGCGGCAGCTCCGCTTTAAGCGCGGCTGGGGTGATTAGGGGGATGAATTGTTCAATATTCACGTCATCAATATCTGCGTTATGGGTAACTGGTGTTGTCATGTTTATATCGTTTAGCTAATTTATAGGGTCTTTCATTATGCGTTCAAAAACCTCCGTTGACAAGGGCAGTCAGCCAGTTAATTGACTGATAACTGGAATGTTGAAACCAAAACTTTGTTATACTTCCCTTTTTTGACCCCACTATTTATTATATGTCGTCACTATTGAGAGCTTATTATGACCAATTCTGTTATACCTTCCGCTGAGGCAATCTCCAATTTTGAGCCAAAATCATCGTCACTGGTGATTGGAATTGTTGCAGGTGAGGTATCAGGTGATAGCTTAGGGGCAGATTTTATGCAGCAGATGAATAAGCTGCGTGATGATATCGTCTGGATTGGGGTTGGCGGCGCTAAGATGCAGGCGCAAGGGCTACAAAGTATCTTTCCATTATCACGATTGGCAGTGATGGGTCTGGTTGAGATAATGGCGCAATTGTCTGACTTATTCAAAGCCCGTGCAGAGCTATTAGCGGCGTTTAAGGCGGCTGATATTGATTGGTTTATCGGTATTGATGCCCCAGATTTTAATTTGCGCGTTGCCAAAAAGCTCAAGCCTCAAGGGGTGTTTTGTGTGCAGTATGTGAGTCCATCGATTTGGGCGTGGCGTGAGTCGCGTATTCATGGTATCAAGCAGGCGACGGATTTGGTATTGTGCTTATTCCCCTTTGAGCTGCCCGTTTATGAGCATTATGAGCATCCAGCGATATGTGTCGGGCATCCACTGCTGCGCACTATTGATCAGAGTTTAGTCGATGTGCCGACCTCGCAGCTGCGTAGTGAGCTGGTGTGGCATAACGAGGGTTTGCGGCAGTTTTTTGTCGAGCGCTTTACTGAGGTCAGCCAGCTAATTTGTGTGATGCCAGGCTCGCGGCGTAGTGAAATTACCGCTATTTTGCCTTTGATGCTCGATGGTATTCAAAGACTGTTATTGTTAGACCCTAAGCTATGTTTTATCATTCCAACCGTTGACCAAAACCATCAGTATATCGTCCAAGAAGTCATCGATAAGCGCTCAGAGCAACTGCGCGCGGCGATTGTGGTGGTTTATGATGACACCTTGCCGACCTTTAGCCAACAAGCGATGGCAGCGTCAGATATCGTGATGCTCGCTTCGGGCACCGCAACGCTTGAGGCGATGTTACTTGAGCGTCCGATGGTGGTGGTCTATCAGCTCAATAACCTGACGTATCAAATTGCGAAGCGCTTGGTAAAAGTGCCTTATGTGGCATTGCCTAATATCTTAGCGGGCACAGCCATCGTTCCTGAGCTGATTCAAGGGCAAGCCAATGGCGAGAATATCTGCCGCATGATTATGCGACTGTTACAGCCGCGCGCTTATATTGAGCAGCTTACCGCGCTCACCCAAACCAAAAAGGCGTTACAACAGCAAAGTAACGCTAACCCTGTTCATAGCGTCATTGAACAGTGGTATGTGCAGCGGCATTAGCCTCTTAGCCTTGATAATACAGCACCGCAAAATCTTAATTTATTATCTAAAATAAATAACCTTAATACGAATACCTTTAAAAAATGATAACAACGATGACTGATTCTAAGCTTAAAACCATTGATAAAAGTATTGAATATATTGATATACAAGGTCAATATCTGCAATTAGCAGCGCCCGTTTTGCTATCTGGGCAAGTTAATATCACTCAGTTTTTAGCAGATAATGGTATTGCCAAATCTGTCGCTCAACCAACTGTACAAATCGGTATTGATGAGGCAGGGCGTGGACCGCTGCTCGGTAGCGTGAGCGTTGCCGCGGCTATATTACCGCGCGCGTGGTCAGGTTTAATTGAAGAGCAGCCTTTATTAGACACCCCTTTATCACAGCTCACCGACTCCAAGCAGCTGAGTGAAAAAAAGCGCGATAGCTTATATCCACTGGTGCAGCACTATGCGCTAGGCTACGTGGTGGCAGATATCCCAGCGGCGGTGATAGATCAGATTAATATCTTGCAAGCGACGATGCTAGGGATGCGTTTGTGTAGTGAGACGCTACTCATCGCGATAGTTGAGCAGGGATTTAGTGAGCCGGTGCAGCTATTATTTGATGGTAATCGCTGTCCTGAGATGGATTATGCCGCGCTTAATGAGCTCGGATTATCCGTAGCAGATATTGATTGCCAAGCGTGGGTCAAAGGCGATGCGCGTCATACCAGCATTGCGGCAGCGAGTGTTTTAGCCAAAGTCAGCCGTGACCGTACCATGTACGCGCTAGATGCCTTGCATCCGGAGTATGGCATTGGCAAACACAAAGGCTATCCCACGCGCGCCCATATGGCAGCAATCGAGAGTCATGGTGTGTTAGATGAGCATCGGCGCAGTTTTGCACCGGTGCGCCGCGCCCTTAAATAGTGGCGCGCTTTTCATTAACAGTGCATAAATAGCCTAAGTAAAAATATATAAGCCCGCTTTAAAAGGAGGAATTCGGCTGTTGCAAAAACGCCTCTTCCTCGCTCGTGGACTCTCTATCTAAGGTAGCATTGCGATGCGGATAACGTCCAAATTTATCGATAATATCTTTGTGACGACGCTCAAAATCTAAAGTATTTTTATCGCCTAATTGCTCAA
>DAIPIF010000110.1:0-6740 GCA_036770925.1 Psychrobacter sp. | reverse complement strand
GGGGCAAACCCTAAGTGCACACTGAAAGCCGCAACAAACACCAATATAAAGGTAATCGCGGTTAAGATAAGAATGAGCTGACGGTTAAATTGAATGAGATATTGATGATGGACATCAATAGGTAAAGCGATGAGCGCTAAACGTTCAGAATGCCGAATGACCATAGCTCGATAGTGACGACTATCAATTTTTAAATCGAACGGCTGATCATGATGTTGTTGCCACAAGTCTTTTACTGAACGTTTATTCCCCGACTGACTCATAAAGCCTTTGGGGTTACTGGTAAGGACTTGTCCCTGATTGTCAGTAATCACCGTTTTTACATCATAGTCCAGTACAGCATCTTGTAGTTGCTGTGGCTGATTAGAAAGTTGAGTTGTACTCTGACTATCGAGTAAGTTATCAGTCATATTCTGACGCATATTAAACGCTGAATGGGTTAGAATCTCTGCGTCCATTTGCTCAAAATGACCATTAACTGAACGCTGAATCCATAAATAAAGACAGATTTGGGTAACGACCACACAAAGCGTTAGTAAAAATAGTGTCCGCCATAACAGTGATAGGCGTCCGTCTGTGACAATGGGCGTCATATTATTGGTTGTCTATTGGATATGCTAAATCATGGCTGCTATCCATAACCTCTAAACGATAGCCCATACCACGAACCGTGTGTATCAGTTTTACGTCATAATCATCATCAATCTTAATTCTTAAGCGCCGAATCGCCACATCAATGACATTGGTGTCGCTATCAAAATTTATATCCCAAACCTGAGAGGCAATAACTGAGCGCGGTAAAACCTCGCCTTGGCGCTCAAGTAAAAACTGTAATAGGGAGAACTCTTTTGCCGTTAATTTAATAGGCTGCTCACCTCTATGTACGCTACGTTTAGCGATATCCATTTTTAAATCTGCAATTTGCATGAGGTTACTACTGTAATCCGCTTGATTGGCACGGCGTAGCAAGCTCTTTATTCTCACTAACAGCTCAGCGAATGCAAAGGGCTTAGTCAGGTAATCATCCCCACCTATTTCAATCCCCTTTATGCGATCACTCAAGTCATCTTTAGCCGTTAAAAATAAGATAGGGGTGTGCTTACCAGCAGCGCGATAATTACGTACTAGCTCAAAGCCATTGATATCAGGCAGCATCACATCCATCACCACAACATTAAAATCCTCGCTCATTAAGGCATGGTAACCATCGAGTCCTGTGGTTTGATGGTTAACGATAAAGCCTGCTTCGCTCAGGCCTTTTTTTATATACTCCCCGAGTGACAACTCGTCTTCGACTAATAATATTTTCATAGCAAGCGCGACGCTGATTGAATAGGTTGATGCGAATGATAGAGGAATATCAGCACTATTCCTATGCTAACGCTACAAGATGACAGAATTGTCATCTTAGCGTCATGTTGTTGTCAGAGTCATTCTACTAAGCTGTTCGTAATATTAATCTATTGCTAAATTTATTATTAAACAATATCAGGCGTTGCTGAGTGCGCACTGTGTACTACGCGACCAATACGAGACTCACTATGACAGTCCTCATAAAAAAATCAAACCTTCACCCTAAACGACAATCCTATAAGCTAGTGCATAGCGCACTGATATTACTTGGTGCGTCAGCCTTATTTGCTTGTAGTCAACCGGAAAGTAGTGCCTCTACTGCCAGCATTGTAAAGGCTGAGCATCAGGCTGTTACTACGAACGTCTCTGAAACACATAATGCAGTCACTTCTGTGCTGAGTACGCCAACAAGCAACCCAGAGTTATTGAAAAATATCTCGGCAACAGTCTATAAAGATGTCAATTGTGGCTGCTGTAAAGATTGGATAAGCCATGCAGAAGATAGTGGTCTAGGCACAACAGCGCACGATGTTGCTGATGTAGCACTATTTAAAGACCGTTATGGCGTACCAACTGAGATGCGCTCTTGCCATACTGCGGTCACCACCGATGGCTACGTTTTTGAAGGTCACGTACCCGCCAAGTATATGGCAGAGTTTTTAGAGAATCCGCCTGTGCAAGCCATTGGTCTTGCTGTACCCGGTATGCCCGTTGGTAGTCCAGGTATGGAGTATCAAAATAAATTCATGCCGTATCAAATTATGCAGCTTAACAAAGATGGCACTACCCAAGTGTATGCAGACATTACATCTACGACGCAACAACTATAGCTTTGATACTGGTATTCATTTTTATTAACGATAAAATGGTTTTATGAATAATACCCATAAAATCAGATGAATCCTTACGTCAAACTCATCTCTCATGACTTTAAAATCTAAGATACTTATAAAGTTTTGAATAAGCCATTTCAAACAGTTAAAGATATTTAGCCCATTCAAGCCAAGGATACACTATGAAAACTCATTACAAATTACGCTTCTCTATTATTGCTGCTAGCGTTAGTGCAGCATTATTATTAAGTGCCTGTCAGCAAGCTAATGAAAAGGTTGAGGTGCCCGTAACTGAAGCAGATGCACCAGCGATGGATCCCCATGCAGGGCATGATATGAGTGCAGATGCGATGGTAGCAGACGGAACTCCGATAACCCCTATGCTCAAAGAGTACAGCGAATCAATGACTAAAATGCATGAAGAGATGATGGTTGGTATGGATTATAACGATCCTGATGCGGCATTCGCGCAAGGTATGCTGGGTCATCATATCGGTGCGGTAGATATGGCAGAGATTGAGCTCAAATACGGTACTGATGCAGAGATGCGTAAGCTGGCGCAAGAAATCATCGACGCCCAGCAGTCTGAAATCAAGCAAATGAAAACATGGCTTGCAAGTAACCCTGATAGCAAAACACCAACAGCAGATACCAAAGCCATGCAGCAAGCCTATGCCGACGGTATGGACGCAATGCATGAAGAGATGATGGCAGGTATTGCAGATCCAGTGCCAGATATGGCATTTGCTCGTGGTATGTTACCGCATCATGTTGGTGCAGTAGACATGGCAGAAACTCAGCTCAAATATGGTAAAAATCCCGAAATGCTGAAACTGGCACAAGAGATTATTGATGCTCAGCAGCCTGAAATTGAGCAGATGCAAAAGTGGATTGCAGCCCTTATAACTTCCACTCCCATAGTGGTACTAAAATAAGTAGTAGATAAGTAACGCATATTATAAATACTATCCAGTATTCCAGTTTCAACGCCTTGTTGAGATGGATTAGAACCTACTTTAGCTTTAGAGAAAGCAGGTTGCTTCGCAATCTATTTAAATCCCATTTAAAAATGCCATCAGGGTTTGTTTCTGTGTGGCAGATAAATGTGTAAAGCGTGTTTTTGCACCTTCAGCTTCGCCGCCATGCCAAAGTATAGCCTCCGTTAAGCTTTTGGCGCGACCATCATGTAAGAAGCGCGCTTCTGGGTCACGTGCCACAATGCCAATACCCCATAATGGCGGGGTACGCCACTCAAAGCTTTCTGCGTTTTTCTCTTTGACCCCGTCATCTAATCCAGCGCCCATATCATGTAGCAATAGATCAGTATAAGGATAAATCGTTTGCTGCGAGAGTAGCGGAAAGCGAAGGCTATCGCCTGTTTTTTGCTTGGGAGTGTGACAGCTTGCACAGCCGACTTGCTCAAAGAGTTGCGCCCCTTTATTAAAGGTCGCTAAATCAACCACTCGGCGCTCAGGCACTGCCAATGCTGTCATAAAATCAGTCACTGCATCCAGACTACTATCCGATACTTCAGGTGTACCACCATTGGCAGCTGTCCAGCATATAGGCTGATTTATCGTACAATTAGGCTCTATAAACAGCGAGGTGGTCAAACCCATATCTTGTGACATGGCATTGGCGTTTTGGGTGCGCAGACTGCTATTAATGGCTTTCCAGCCAAAGCGACCTATGCGCTGCTGCCTGCCATCTTGTACCCAATGTACGCGCCCACTGATGCCGTCTTTATTGTTATCATCAGGGTCAGCTGCCGCAATGATATTCGCTTCAGGAATCAAGTCAAGCAAACCCATACCGACCAATTGCGGTGAGATACGCCCACTAATCGCGGTACTTCCTAAGGGCTGATTAGAATCAGTGGGGGTAAAGCTAAATTGGATGCCAGTAGGCGTATCATGCTGACCAGTAGTCGCCATATAGCGCATAGTACCTTCGGGTGCGATGCTAGAATGAATACTTTGATGTTGCATTTGCTCACCATAATAATCGTGCGCTAACCCTTGTCTGTTACCCAATCTGAATAAAATCGCATCACTTAGCTCACCATTATTTCTATAAGTAGGTTTACGCCCCTCAGCACTATGGCACTGAGTGCAGGCATTGGCGTTAAATAAGGGTCCCACGCCATCAAAGAGCACACGACCTTCATTAGCAGGTGTCCATTCTGTGATAAATAACTCACGTCCAGGTGATACACCCCCTAAAGCACTGCTTGGCAAGTTAGGCATAATCTGTAAAAAAGGCTGTAACACATTTGCAGCAATCGTGGTGCTGCCACCTGCTGGTTGCCAATCGGTGTCCACTACTGAGTTATCAGGTGGGGTTGGTAGGGTAGGGTCATTATTACTGCTGCCATTTGAATCATCTGAGCCGCCACAAGCACTCAGTAGCAGCGCCACACTGACGCTAAGTAGGGTGCCGCGTAAAATTGGCAATAATGAAATGGAGGCGTTACTTGATATGGTGGCTAAATTTGACCGTAAAAACATGGCTTGACCTAAAATGGCTAGAATATAAGGGGCGATGGCTTTGCACTGGCAGCACAAATAATGCTGCCAGTGTTATTAAATGCTTATTTTTTAAGGGTGAACCTGTTATTTTTCTCAGTATGATTGAGGTGAGTAAAGAGTTATTATTTATTACTTAATGGGCAAAGTAACAGGGATAGGAGTGTTATACATCCAAACATGAGTGGTGTCTTTATTACCTAATGAGCCCTCAAAGCTCCAGCCCCAAGTAAATAAACCACCCATTTTCAGAGAATTATTATTACCTTGATTCAGTGGTTTTTCATGAGCAATCAGATGCATGGCACCCATTGCCATATTATCAATATTTTTTAGGTTAGGAAGCTTGTTGGTAGGCTCATCTAGATTGTTATAGATGGTTTTGCCCGCGCCATTGGTCTCTCCAAACATCCCCCACGCATAGAGCATACCATCAGCGGCTGAGCCATTATTTAGGGTGACATGATTCAGTAGGGCATAGCTGGCATTGCCATTGGCATAAACACGGCGAACTTGTTTATTCGTAAACCAAGGTAGCTTGGTCGGTGTAGTAACGATATCTGCCCACGCCTCTTTGGTGCCTTTAGCTGTCACACCGTTGTAGCCCAACTGACTAGTGGCATTTAGTCCCCAACCATAAACCGATGCTTTATTAGTCAATGCCAAGACATGGTCACGTCCAGCGGTCAATTGCGTTACTTTTTCTACAGTTATAGCGGCTTTAGGGTCAGGTGTTTGTGGCGTATCTACTGGACTATCGCTAATAACCTTGATACGTACAGGGATACTATTGGTATTGATACAGTTAGTGGCAGCACTACAAACTTTACCTTTGCCTAGATTGGCATAAGCATCGCTACCCCAACCCCACACTTGACCTTTATCATCTAAGGCATAAGAGCTGTTGGCACTAGCAACTACTTGGACAATGTGACCGATGTCTGTGGCGGCTGAAAAATCGACTTTAACAGGCGTACTGCTTTGTTTATCGGTGATTTTTGAGTCACCTAATTGACCTTGTGCATTGTCACCAAACGCCCAAACACTACCCTCTTTAGTCAATACTAGGTTATGGCTGTAACCTGGTGCTACCATCACTGCATTTTCAATACCAACAATGGCACTAATATCAAGGCGGCAATCTGCTGCTTTGCTACAGTCATTACGACCCCTATCACCGCGCCCTAGTTGCCCACTTTTATCCTCGCCCCAACTGTAAACCTGACCGTCTTTATCGATAGCAAGTGAGTGATTTTGATTAAAGCTCAGTGATAGCAAATTTTTGGGCGCACTATGCATCAGCATCGGAGTTTCAGGATGTCCCATAGTGTCCGATATTTTAGTAGTCAGCCCCAAACCTGTTTGACCATAGTTATTACGCCCCCAACTGTACAGCTGACCCTCATGTAAGGTTGCAGTATGTGAGCCACCCGCGGCAACATTGTCACCCAAATAAATAGTTTTGGTTGAGCGCATAATGTTGCCAGCATTATCCGTAGCTTCTAAGATTATTTTATTCTCGCCTAAATCTAATAAAATACGGTCATCAAAATAACCCTCTTTATCTACTATCAATGTTTGAATAACCTCATCATTACGCGTATAGCTCAATGATTTGATACCGCTACTATCTTGTACTTGACCTGAGATAAATACCGCCGCAACCGCACTGTAGCCCTCTACAAAATTGCTATCAGTAGTCAGTAATGGTGGTGTCTTATCTATAATCGACGTAGCTGTATCAGAGTCATTGCCACAAGCTGTGATTAGTAGTGTAGCGGTAGCGAAAGCGACCGCTTGAGCAAGATAGGATAAGCGCATAAAAACCTCAGTAGATGCAAAGTCATATCATGACAAAAGTTAGAGTAGCAATCAGCGCAAGCACTATTTCTGATAGATTTAGCTATTTAGAGCCGCTCATCATGTGTTTGTAATTGATATAATCGGAATAGGGATAATAATTCAGTAAGAATAAACGCGAATACTATTACAAATGATAATCATTATCAATATATAAATAAAAATATAT
>DAIPIF010000109.1:0-6882 GCA_036770925.1 Psychrobacter sp. | reverse complement strand
CTGTTATAATATCACTCGTTAAAACCTCGCCAGTCGCCAACCATAAGCGCGCGCCCGTAATGGGTGTAAATGGCACACTGGTCACCAGCCGTGGATAATAATCCAGTCCATAACGCGCATATGCCTCTGCCCACGCATAATCAAACACAAACTCGCCTTGATGATGACCCTTTATAAACACAGGCATCACTGCAATAGGCGGAGTCATCTCTGGCTTATCAGCACGCAGCACCAAAATAAAAATCGGCAACCACCCCGCCGCCTCACCGATTGCGCCGGTATCTATCAGCGCCTGCCAAAAGGCAAAAGACATAAAAGGGGTATCGGGCGTTTGCCACTCGGCTTGCGTCTGCCAGCTCATATCGTCCACTAACGCATATTGCAAATTCATACTCATATTGTTTAGGGTCGCTTTAGTTATCATTGCTTTAGTTATAGCCGCTTTAATTAGCATAGCTTTTTAGGATGGCTTTTTAGCATGGTTTTATTGTTATCTGTGCCTAATCCTAGCAAACTGAATATAAATTGCTGTCACAATTTGCAAAAAATAGGGACCCGCCTATGATAACGCCGATAACGCCCAACAAAAAAGCCAGCGCCACCACTGCCGATGACTTTTTGGCTTGGCTTATCAATAGCGTTATTGATGTCTTTAGGGATAATTTATTCTATAAAAGGGCTTCTGTACTAGGCAAAGGATGATATTGCGGCTGATGACTGGTAGAATAAGGGGCGTTACTCGCTTAATATAATTCCGATACATAGGATATGAGCGAAAACGATATACTTAGTTCATTATATAAGATTGACATCATGGCAGATTTGTAGTGGATTCACTATAATAGCAACCTGACTACCAGATGGCAGGTGTTGTAATGTCTATAATTATCGTTAAAACACGATTTTAACCGCGTTTATTAATAGTGAATGGAAGCCTTATGTTAAGCGGTCTGACGGCAGGTTAAAAGACGAGTTATAACATTTTATATCATGTGTTTTATTTGATGGCATCAGGGCGACAGGGCACTATTGCTGCCCGTTGCGCCCTTCTACTAACAACAACCTACAGGAATAAAAGACTATTATGTCAAAAATTATTTATACCAAAACGGACGAAGCCCCAGCGCTGGCAACCTTATCCTTTTTACCTATTGTAAAAGCCTTTACTCAAACCGCAGGCATCGAAGTTGAGACCACTGATATCTCAGTGGCTGCCCGTGTATTGGCTGAATTTCCTGAATATTTAGAGGAATCGCAGCGTGTTCCTAATAATTTAGCAGAACTCGGTCGCCTCACCCAAGACCCTAATACCAATATCATCAAACTGCCTAATATCAGTGCCTCAGTCGGGCAGCTCAAAGCCGCCATTAAAGAGCTACAAAGTAAAGGTTTTGCGATTCCTGATTTTCCAGATGATCCGCAAACCGAAGAAGAAATCCTGATTCGTAAGCGTTATGGCAAAAGCCTAGGCAGCTCAGTCAACCCCGTACTACGTGAAGGCAACTCAGATCGCCGCGCTCCTAAAGCGGTCAAAAACTATGCCCGCAAACATCCGCATTCTATGGGTGAATGGAAACAGTGGTCAAGCACCCATGTCTCGCATATGCACACCGGCGACTTCTATGATGGCGAGCAATCCATCACTTTGGATAAAGCGCGTACCGTGCGTATGGAGCTGCTAGCAGACGATGGCACTATCTCTGTCAAAAAAGAAGCGATTGCGTTATTAGACAAAGAAGTTATCGATTTGATGTTTATGAGCAAAAAAGCCTTGCTTGATTTTTATGAGCAAGAAATGGAAGATTGCCGCGAAGCCGGTATTTTATTCTCTTTGCACGTCAAAGCGACGATGATGAAAGTATCGCATCCTATCGTCTTTGGTCATGCGGTCAGAATTTATTATAAAGATGCTTTTGAGAAGCATGGCAAACTGTTTGATGAGCTCGGTATTAACGTTAATAACGGCATGGCAAACTTATACGATAAAATCTCTGAGTTGCCTGCCAGTCAGCGTGAAGAGATTGAGCAAGATTTGCATGCCTGCCAAGAGCACCGTCCGCGTTTAGCGATGGTGGATTCTGCCAAAGGCATTACCAACTTCCATTCACCCAGTGATGTGATTGTCGATGCCTCAATGCCGGCGATGATTCGCTCAGGTGGTAAAATGTGGGGCGCTGATGGCAAAATGTATGACTGTAAAGCGGTCATGCCGGAGTCTACCTTTGCCCGTATTTACCAAGAAATGATTAATTTCTGTAAATGGCATGGCAATTTTGACCCCACCACCATGGGCACCGTACCCAACGTCGGTCTGATGGCGCAACAAGCCGAAGAATACGGCTCACATGACAAAACCTTTGAGTCAAGCGACGCAGGTATCGCCCGTATCGTTGATGTCGATACCGGTGAAGTACTGCTTGAGCAACGGGTTGAAGAAGGCGATATCTGGCGCATGTGTCAGGTAAAAGATGAGCCGATTCAAGACTGGGTAAAACTTGCCGTACGCCGTGCGCGTGAGTCTGATACGCCGGTTATCTTTTGGCTTGACCCCTACCGCCCCCATGAAAATGAGCTGATTAAAAAGGTCGAAATGTACTTACAAGAGTATGATACTGACGGTCTGCACATTGAGATTATGTCGCAAGTACGCGCCATGCGTTATACCTTAGAGCGTGTGGCTCGCGGTCTTGACACCATCTCTGCGACCGGTAATATCTTACGTGACTACTTAACCGACTTGTTCCCCATCCTAGAGCTTGGCACCAGTGCTAAGATGTTATCCGTCGTACCACTGATGAAAGGCGGCGGTTTGTTTGAAACAGGCGCGGGCGGCTCTGCACCGAAACACGTCCAGCAACTGCTTGAGGAGAACCATTTGCGTTGGGATTCACTCGGTGAGTTTTTAGCGCTAAACGTCTCCTTAGAGCATCTAGCAGAAAACGATGGCAATACCAAAGCGCAAATATTGGCAGATACGCTTGATAAAGCCACTGAAACCCTGCTATTAAATGACAAGTCACCGTCACGTAAAGCCGGCGAGTTGGATAACCGTGGCAGTCATTTTTATCTGGCAATGTACTGGGCACAGGAGCTAGCCGCTCAAACGGGTGACGCTGAGCTACAAGCAAAGTTTGCACCCCTTGCCGAAAAGCTTGCGAGCCATGAAGACGCGATTGTCAAAGAGCTCAATGACGTTCAAGGTAAAGCGGTTGACCTCAAAGGCTACTACTTAGCGGATGAGGCACTCTCTGAGCAAGCCATGCGCCCAAGCGCCTTGTTCAACGACGCTATTGCCTCATTATAATAGTATCGCTTAACGCTGTTTAAAGTAGTACAAAACACCCCATTGGTAATACCCTTTGGGGTGTTTTTTATGCGGCGGCTTATCATATCAGTGCTAGCGATACGGCTAAAAAATAATTGGGCGGATGCTTTGCATGATAAAATCATTGTTAACTTTCATATCAATGGGTCATGTTATGTCCTCCCTTATTTTATTTAACAAACCTTACGGGGTACAAAGCCAATTTCGCGACGATGGTAATAATCCACACAGCACCCTTGCGCCTTATTTTACCGATAAAACCTTACGTATCGCGGGTAGATTGGATGCCACTTCTGAAGGTTTATTAATCTTAACCAGTGACGGACGCATTAATAAAGCCATTACTCAGCCGCCAAAAGCCAATAACGGGCGCAAACAAGGCAAAACTTATCTGGTACAAGTTGAGGGCGTACCGACACCCAAGCAGCTGAGCGAGCTTACCAAAGGCGTGCTGCTCAAAGATGGTAAAACCTTGCCTGCCGAGGTTAAAGTTTTAGCGGAAGCAGAGTTGCCGATGCCACTTTGGCCGCGCAACCCGCCTATCCGTGAGCGTAAAAGTGTGCCGACCTCATGGCTGATGCTGACGATTTATGAGGGCAAAAACCGACAAGTGCGGCGCATGACTGCCCATGTGGGACTGCCCTGCCTGCGCTTAATTCGCTGGTCAGTGGCAGGGTTTGAGCTTGGGTCATTGGGCGTTGGTGAGTTTGTACGCCTGCATCTAAATGCTGAGCATCGTCGGCAATTAGGGCTGTAAGTGTTACGAGTTCTCAAAAGTAGTGTTTCGAATGAGTAAGGTTTATCTGTTAACATTCAGGCTGCGTTATGTCATTAAATAACCGCTCATTGTGCCTATCATTTTCTCGCTTATGCTAAGGATATCTCATGCCCACCGCTTATCGTCTCTGTTTCATGGTTGCTAGTGTCACAACGGTCTTGCTACTCAGTGCTTGCCAGCCAAAACCTGAAGATACTGAGCCTACAGCGACCGCCGAGGTTATATCGCCACCTGTTGACACACCGGACACGGCAGATATACCCGATACAGAGGCCATCGAGCCTCACACCGAAGATAGCGATGAGCCAAAAGTGCAGGACGTTGAACCTGAAATGAGCGATATAATCAAAGACTATACCAAAGCGATGGGCAGAATGCAGGATGAGATAAAGATAGGGATGGGCTATAACGACCCTGATACCGCCTTTGCCAAAAGTATGCTCGGGCATCATCGTGGGGCGATAGATATGGCGCAGATTCAATTAAAATACGGTACAGAGGCACCAATGCGGCAGCTGGCGCAAAGCATCATTGATGCGCAGCAGCTTGAGATTGATACTCTCAGAAAATGGCTGGCAAGCCACCCGGATACCGCCAAGCCTAGTCCTAATACCGAGATGATGCAGCAGGACTATGCCGATACGATGGCAGATATGCAAGACGCTATGAGCACAGGTATCACTGAACCGGTTGCCGATATCGCGTTTGCTAGCAGCATGTTACCGCTGCATAAAGCGGCGGTGGCGATGGCACTCACGCAGCTCAAATACGGCACTGATGAAGATATGCGGCAGCTGGCGCTGCAAATTATTGGAGTACAGCAAATGCAGTTGCCATTACTCGAAAACTGGCTAGCAACGTATTATAGCCCATCAGATACAGACACGCGTATCAATGACGAGGCTACTGATAATGCTGCCAGCGAAAGTGAGACTTTTGGCAGCGAGCGGATAGAAAATAAAAGCGCAGAGAAACCTGCTGCGTAACGAAGCGATACAACAATCGCGATACAACACGGTATGATGAACACTGCCTACCTAAGAGTGGTCACACACCCTACACAACATAATTCACAGAGGTTTATATGTTCGTTAAATATATGCGAGAAGGTTTAGGACGCATCATTGCTGGTGCAAGTGTTTTAACCCAAGGTCAGCCAATGACGCGCACTATCGATGAGCAGGCGGTTGTCAATGCTGCTTGTGAGAACTTGGCATTGTATCAATTTCAGTCTTGCCCTTTTTGTGTCAAAGTGCGCCGGCAGATTCATAAATTAAACCTACCCATAGAGCTGCGAGATGCCAAAAATAACGAGCAGTTTCGTAATGAGCTTGCTGACCATGGCGGGCGCATTAAAGTGCCGTGCTTGCGCATCGAAGAAGCGGGTGACGTCCAATGGATGTATGAATCCAATGATATTAACGCGTATTTACAGCAGCGCTTTGGCTAGCCTATACTCTTAATGATTAATCATTAATCATTAATCCGCTGTTATAAGGTGCGCACGCTATGCGCACCTTATTGATGCATTTAAACTCATGTCTCACGCTGTGTGAGTGGCTATAGTCAGTAACTATATTTATTGATACTATAAAACACTCAATAAGTGGCTAAAACCAAATCGGCTTATCCCCTACTTATTTGATACTCAAACCTTTACAAAATCAGGCGAGAGCCAAGCCTCAAATCCTGATTCCTCAAGCGTTAAGCTCACTTTATCCAAACTTGGATTGGCGCAGAGTCCTGAGGCGGTGCTATGAGCGACCTCAAAGCTTAGCAGCTCATCACGGCGAAACGCATGACAACTTACCTTATCTAGAGCGGATTTGGCGGCATTTTGTAGCTGCTTTTTACTGGCTTTGAGACCATCAATCGCGATGATGATATCTTTGGCAGATAGTCCTGCCGCGCTTGCCACACTACCTCGCAGTACCTTATTGACCTGTAAACCCTCGGGAGTTTCTTGCACGGTGATACCCCAAGGCAAGGTATTGTCCTTTTTATCTGATTTCATACTGATGCCATTGGCAGCTAATAGCGCCGCAATCGGCAACGCCTCAACGCCATTGACATAACGCTGCTCAAAATCATCCCAAGCCGCTTTGGGCATAAAGTGACTCATCACGCGACCCATATCGGCGCTACTGATACCAATCCGCGCATTATCTGCTTGCTTGGCTTGATTATAAAACGCCTTTATCACGTCAAATAAACGATAGCGTCCTTGGCTTTTTTGCATTAAGGTTAAATCCAAACATAACGCCACCAGTGCGCCTTTATTATAATAGCTGATACCGGCATTGCCCGTATTTTCATCACTGCGATACAGCTTAATCCACGCATCAAAGCTGGATTCGGCGACGCTTTGATGGGCGCGACCGTGGGTTTGCTGATAACGATTGATTTGCTCGGTCAATAAAGTCAAATAACTGGCGTTATCAATCACCCCCGAGGCTTGCAACATAAAGTCATCCACATAAGAGGTAAAACCCTCAAATACCCACAGCAATGGGGTAAAGGCTTCGCGGCGCAAATCCACATCCATCATCACATCAGGGCGCACGGTTTTGACCCACCACGCATGAAAATACTCATGGCTGCATAAACCCAAAAAACGCTGATAATCCTTACTCGGTATCTCAGGCTCATCGATACTCGGTAAGTCCGCACGCGGGGTGATTAAACTGGTGGAATTAATATGCTCAAGCCCGCCATAATCCTGCCCACTGGCATAAGTCATAAAGGTGTAACCTGCATAGGAGGTGCCACCAAATGGCGC